>JASFHG010000257.1:0-5818 GCA_050123355.1 Planctomycetia bacterium | reverse complement strand
AAACTGGCTCGCGACGACGTTTTTTTACCTTGTCTTCCCACTTGCCCAGTGCGGTTTCCTCGGCCGCCTGCTTGGCGAGCGAGACCCGATTGGCAAAGGCCGCCTCGTAGACCGCCTTGACGATCCGATCCGTCTGCTCCTGCGTGAACTGGGTAAAGATCGCGGCCGCCTCTTGTGCTCGCCGGCAATATTCATCGACCGTAACGGCCATCGTGGGGCTTTCAATCGACATATCGGCTCCTTGTATTTTTGTTTTTCTTACGTGCTCGTTAGCCCCGCCGCCTGCGGCGGGATTTTTTTGGGCACTTCCGGTCGCAGGCGACCGGGCTAACATTTTGAGTAATAATGGGGGATAGGAATAGTAGTGTAAAAATATATCCCGGTAAAAAATAGATCACTATTTCAACCGTGTTTTCGATAAGCGTGCGAAATCGCGATAAAGAAAATCACGATCCGAACGAGACGCTTTTCGATGTGGGATATGATGATATTTCTGGTTATGTCGCATCCCTGGGGGGGCCGATCATGCGGTAGAATCGCGTTATACACGATAGAACAGACCGCCTCCTCCATCCATATTTGGGGGTATACTGGTATGGCGTAAAAAGAAGTCCGTCTTGCTCGATTTGGCGACAAGGAGCCCTCCGTGAAATCTTCCGTGAAAATGCAAATTGCCATGGCGATGGGGATCCCGTTGGCGATCACCTGGCTGGTCTTGTGCTGGTATGAATATCACCTCGGCGTCGAGGAGGCATTGGAGGATACCCGGTTTTACTTATCCGAGCTGGCTGCAAGCAAAACGACGGAGCTGGAGCTCGAAATCTTGCGGAAAGAGGATCTGGCCAAAACGTTGTCCGACGTGGTGACGCACTCTCGCGACCGATCCGAAGACCAACTCAAGCAGTGGCTGCAAGATCTGATCCAAAAGAACCCCGAGATCTTCGGGATGGGGATCGCGCTGGAACAGACCGACTCGACAACCCCCGACAAGATCGTTGACCCGTACTACTGCCGCGACAAATCGTCCGGCTTGAAATATTATGACCTAGCCGGCAGAACGTCGCCCTTGCCGGCCGTCCGATGGTATAACCTTGCCAAGTCGACAGGCCGGCCCGTGTGGACCGACCCCTACGTGAGAGCCGACGTCGATGGTCGACGGATGTGCACTTACAGTGTGCCGATTTTCGAGCGTGACCAGTTCGTCGGCGTCGTGTTCATCGACGTGCTGTGCGAGAATATCCTCGACGATATTTTCCACGTCGATCAAGACGGCATCTATTGCATGCTGATCGATCGCGACGGCGACTTCATTGCCCACCCCGATTCATCGCAAGTGATGCACGAGGCGAATTTCACGTTGCTCGACAAAAAGGGTAAATCGAAACCGGTCACGATGACCGAAAAATTCGAGGCGAACCCGAAAGGCGTGTACCAAATGATCGACGATCGGACCGATCTGCCTGCCTGGATGCTCCGCGTCCCGATCCCGTCGACCGGCTGGTCGCTCGTGGCGGTGATCCCGGAATCCGAAATCCTCGAACCGATCCACCAGCGGCTCTCCCGTTCGCTGTGGGCACCGCTGGTTGGAGGGCTCGTGATGCTGGGGATCATCTGGTACATGTCGATCCGCGTCACCCGCCCCATCAACCACCTGACCCAAGCGGCCGAGTCGCTCGCGCAAGGGGACCTCGATACGCAAGTGACCGAACTGAAAGGGAGCAATGAGATCGCGCGACTTGCACGGACGTTCAACACGATGGTTTCCGACCTCAAACGCAACGTCGAGGCACGGATCTACGAAGAGGCGGCCCGAAAAGCGGTCGAAAGCGAGGTCCGGATGGCCCGCTCGATTCAGGCCGCCCTGCTGCCGAAGATGTTGCCCAACGAGCCCGACCGGTCGTTTGCCATCCACGCGTTCAACCAACCGGCCAAGACCGTCGCCGGTGACTTTTTCGATTTCTTCTTCCTCGATCAAGATACCCTGGCCGTGATCATGGCCGATGTTTCGGGCAAAGGGGTCCCCGCCGCGCTCTACATGGCGGTTGCCCGTACCATGCTTCGCGACCTGGCGACGTTCGACAAGACCCCGGCCGAGGTCGTGACCCAACTCAATCAGGCCTTGGCCGTCGAGAACGATAGCAACATGTTCGTGACCATGTTCCTGGGCTACTACGATGTCGTGACCGGCACGCTACGCTACGTCAACGCCGGCCACAACCCGCCGTACGTCCTGCGCGAAGACGGAACGCTCGACCACCTCGACCCGACCGGCCCGCTGGTCGCCCCGTTTTATGACTCGGAATTCGACATGGCCGAATGCCGGCTCGGCTGCCAAGACTCGCTGGTCCTCTACACCGACGGTGTCACGGAAGCGACCTCCGCGGACAACAAATTCTACGGCGAAGCCCGCCTCGAATCGCTGCTCCGCGCGTCGACCACCCACCATGCCGACAAAATCTGCGAAACGATCGCCACCTCCGTCGACCAATTCAGCCAAGGCGACCTCTCCGACGACGTCACCGTCCTCGTCCTCGAACGCACCTGTGCGTCACCCTCGCCGGAAGAAGTCTCCCTCAGCGGGCTGTCCACTTGCTCCGAGTAAACAAAAACGAGAGACGAGCCTACGTCCGCCTCTCGTTTTCTAGTTTCTTATACTTTGTGTCGACATGTTTTACGATTTTTAGCCGACGGGCCTGCCCGTCGCTTTTTGGAGTCTCAGGTTAATGAGATTTTACTTGCCGCGGCTTTTGTATTTTTTTCACGGCGATGAACTCGAAGTTGGTAACGAACCCGGTCAGGAACATTGGCATCTGCTTGACCTGCCACCCGATTTGTCGATTCGCTTCCGTCGAATAGTGCTTGAATGAACCGGTCTCGACGCCCATCATCTCCCATACTTCACCTTCCGCCGGAGTGGGGGCAGGCTGCTTTCCTCCAAAGCCATACATCCAGGCCCAGGGGTCACCGGGCTTCAATTCGCGCCCGAGACCGCCCTTGGCCGGCTTTACTTGCAAGATGTTCAAGGCAACCTTTTTCTCGGGCTTCTTTCCATTTATCGAAGTAACATGAAACCAAAGGGTTGGATCCTTGACCATTCCCGATGGCATTTTCCACTGACCGCGAATCGTCAACAGATCGCCAAGCGGGTGATTCAACCGGCCGATAAGCTGAACGGTCTTCGGGATGTCTTCCACGCGAACGGTCGTCACGGATTTGTCTTGCGACTCATGACGAACGTCTTCTCCACGAGCACTCGCACCGGCGATCATGACAGCCAGTACAGCGACACAATACTTGAACCTTAGATTGATCATAACCAGTTCCTTTCAAGAGTTCCTTTTACGATAATTGCCAAGCGGACGATTTTTCCTGACTGACTTTAAAGCGGTGACACGCCCCTCGATCCTTTTCCGTCATCATGCCCATTCTATCAGAAAAGCGGTGAAATTGTGTAACAAGTTTGTAACTCTCGAAGCGAGCTATCCACCTGTTCAGAGTAAACAAAAACGGGCGACAAGCCTACGCTCGCCTCCCGTTTTCATTTTCTTGTACTTTATGTTCGACGTGTTTTGCAATTTTTAGCCGTCGAGCTTGCTCGTTGCTTTTCGCCGACGCAGCTTACTTCTTCCGCCAAACCAGCAGCCCGAGTGTCAGCCCGGCGAGCAGGACCACGGTGCACGGTTCGGGCACCTGGCTGATGCGGATGTTGTCGATCGACATGGCTCGGATTTCATGATAGCTATAAGCGTCACTTTGCATATCGAAGTTGAGCCAACCACCGACCTCGTCCGCGCCAGTTCGCCACCCGAGTCCTTCTATCGTACAGGTTGTTGAGCCGTCGGTCACGGTAACGTCGTACGTTCTGGTTGCGACATCGAGCGAGACAGAAAAGTCATAGATGCCTCCCTCAACCAGAGAGATGCCTGACTCGACATACGAGCTGATCCCTCCCTGTTGATTGCCATCGGCGAAGACCCATTGTCGAGCCGTGTAGGCCGATGAACTGCCCCTTGCAAGGATTGAAAACGTGCTGGTTGGATTTGTAGAAAAGATCCCGTCGGGTGTGTTGGATCCGGAAATTTCGTAACGGTCTTCATAGGAGGTCATCGCGCTATATGGCGTATCAATATACAGTTCATCGATCCGGACCGTGAATTCGATCGTGTGATCTTGAGTCAGGTCGATGTCCATACCGGTTTCGTAGCTGCGTGAAAGCGAATAAGTGCTAGATATGTCAATCCCTTCTATGTCAAGAGTGTTTACGGTTGATATGGAAAGATAATTTCCGTCGTCGGGGTGGAGCTCGTTGGCGGAAGTTACTGTAGCGGTGGCATTGACAAATTCGGCACGTTCTTGCCACGGTCCGGCCCAGCCTTCGCCGGCCACACCGGGAAAGGTGTCGACGCCGGTGCCGCTTGCGTTGTCGAACTCGGCGATCACGGGGTTGGTGGAGGGAATGACGACAACCGCGTTGACAGTCGTCGTTGCCAATAGACACATAGCCACACACAAGCACAATAAGATTCTCAACTTCATCATGGTTCTCCTAATCAAAAGTGTTTTTACCTCGGTTCCTTTTTCCGGTAGGATGTCGCTTTGGAAAAGGAGCGACGCCGATATTTTAACAGTCACCATGTTAGAAAACAATAATCCCCCCCCACGGGCGAGAACCTGGATAGAAAGGCGGGCAATTTTATACGCTGTTTTCCGGGGGATAAATGAGGAAGCCGCTATTTTTTTCGTTGTGGCCATAAAAAATCTGCGGTAAAATGAGATCGGCCCAGCGAGGAGAAGCGGGAAGAGACGACGCTTCGGTCTCGGTGTTTTTCTTTGGATTCCGTCTCGGATTGAGGAGGCTTGTCATGCGTTGCCGTGTCGATCGTCGTGCGTTTACCCTTGTGGAACTGTTGGTAGTGGTCGCCATCATCGCCATTGCCATCGCTTTGTTACTTCCGGCAGTCCAGTCCTCTCGCGAGGCGGCGAGGCGTTCGAAGTTGAGTGGGAAGGAGATGTATTCTGACGCCAATATGCCCGAAGGGGAGCAAATGCAAGGGAAGGCGGGCACGATCAAGCCTCCGTTGCAGTTGGCTCGAATCCGTGCCTTCAAAGCCGAGGTCGAACTGACTCCCCTGCTGAGCAAAGGGACGGTGACGCCCGAGTCGATCTACGAAGCGAAGTTTGTCGGCGAGGTCATGGCGGTCGCGTCCGAGCAGCCGGGTGAGTATGAGATCCGGTTGCCGTTGCCGCTGCAACTGATCTCCTTGGCCGACGTTTCGGTCGAGGTGGCCGGTCAACCGAGCGACACGGTGGTGGTCGATCATCAAAAACTGGTTTGGCGCGGCGGGCTGCCTGCCGAACCGGTTCACGTCAAGTTCACCTATACCGCGATCGGCAAGGGGATGTACGAGCTGCCGGTGACGCAGGGAGGAATCCTCGACGATTTCGACGTCTCCCTCGCCGCGAAAGGGTCCGACATCCAACTGATCAAACTTTCACTACAGCCCACCGAGTGGGAGCGTGAAGACAATACGAGCATCTATCACTGGAAATATAAAAAGCTTTTGCTCGGCCAGCCGGTCCAACTCGATGTGCTCGGGATCGCGCCGATGGACCGGCTCGGGGAGCTGACCTGGCTCGGCCCGATCAGCGTGGTGCTCTTCGGGATCCTCGTCGGGCTGACCGTTCAGGCGGCCGGGGCGATGAAGTTCGATATCTGGATGCTGCTGCTGACGATCGGTACCTTCGCCGGCGCGTATCCGTTGATGTACTTCGCTCAAGAATACACGGACTTGCATGTCGCCGTCTTTGCTTCGGCCGG
>JASFHG010000256.1:0-5832 GCA_050123355.1 Planctomycetia bacterium | reverse complement strand
CATTCGTTGATCGCTAATGCGGATGCAAGATTTTAGCCGTCGAGCTTGCTCGTCGCTTAGAAGTGCAAGTTCACACCAGCGCCCAACGGAAGCGGGTTCCCGGATGGTGCGGAAGCACCAACCAAAATCGACGAGCAAGCTCGACGGCTAAAAGTTTTGAAAAAACGTTTTTTAGAAAAGGTGCGTCCCGACGCACCCTACAAGTTCACGTCAAACCGAATCACCACAAACGCCTGCCATCGACCACACGTGGAACGGAAAAATCTTGCGCCCGCGCCAGCGCCCAACGGAAGCGGGTTCTCAATTGGTGCGGTCAGCACCTATTAAAGCCTTCCATTTTTGGATTAGTAATAGGGCTTGCATGGGGGTGGTGGAGTTGAGGTCAAGGCGGCGGAGCTCGTCGATGAGCGGGTGTTCTTCGGGGCCGAAGAGGGTCAGTTGGATGTCTTGCGGGGCGGCGGTTGGCGAGGTGGGAGCGGGCGCCGGTTTGGCGATCCGGGCGTGGCCGGTGCTGTCGAGGTGCTCTTCTTCGAGTTGGGCGAGGATGTCTTTCGCGCGTTCGATCACGTCACGCGGCACGCCGGCGAGTCGGGCGACGTGGATGCCGTAGCTTTTGTCGGCCGCGCCGGGGACGATCTTGTGGAGGAAGACGACCTGATCTTCCCACTCGCGGACGGCGACGTTCAGGTTGGTCACTTCGCCGAGCGAGTGTTGCAGGTCGGTCAGTTCATGATAGTGCGTGGCGAAGAGCGTGCGGCACTTGAGTTTTTCATCGAGGTGCTCGACGATCGACCAGGCCAACGAGATCCCGTCGTAGGTGCTCGTGCCTCGTCCGATTTCGTCGAGGATGACGAGGCTTTTTTGCGTGGCCGTGTTGAGGATCCGGGCCGTCTCGGTCATTTCGACCATGAACGTACTTTGACCTCGCGACAGCTCGTCGCTGGCCCCGACGCGTGCGAAGATCCGGTCGGCCACGCCGATCCGAGCCGAGGCCGCCGGTACGAAGCTGCCGAGTTGGGCCATGAGCGTCAGGAGCGCGACCTGACGGATGTAGGTGCTTTTACCGGCCATGTTCGGACCAGTGATCAAAAGTATATGGCCTGTCTCGTCGTCGGTGATCGTGTCGTTCGGGACGAAGGTTCCTTCCGGCTCGAGGATGTCGAGGACCGGGTGACGGCCGTCGATGATCTTGAGTTCGGTCGTCGCGACCATCTCCGGTCGGCAGTAGCTCCGCTGCCGGGCCAACTCGGCGAGCGACGCGAGCACGTCGACCTGGGCCAGCGCGGCGGCGGTCGCCTGCATCTGGCGCCGGTAGGTCGCGACCTCGTCACGCAGCGCGAGGAACAGCTCGTACTCCATATCCTTCGCCCGTTCGTCGGCCGAGAGCACCTTTTCTTCGTACTCCTTCAGCTCGGGCGTGATGTACCGTTCGGCGTTTTTGAGTGTCTGCTTGCGGATGTACTCCTCGGGCACGCTGTCGCGGTTCGAATTGGTCACCTCGAGGTAGTAGCCGAAGACTTTGTTGAACCCGATTTTGAGGTTCGCGATGCCGGTCCGCTCGGTCTCTTGGGCCTGATAGGAGGCGATCCACTGCTTCCCGCCGCGGGTCAGCTCGCGCAGCTCATCGAGCGGCGGGTGGAAACCCTCGCGGATAAACCCCCCTTCCCGGCTGAGGATCGGGCAGTCACTGATGAGTGCCTCGGCCAGCTTGTCGCGGAGCGCCTCGCACGGATCGATCAACTCGTCGAGCGAGCGGAGCAAGTCGGCTTTGAGGTCGGTCATCTTTTCTTTTACCTCGGGCAGCCCGGCGAGCGTCCGGCCGAGGAACGAGAGGTCGCGTGGCGTCGCGCGGCCGGTAGCCACCCGGGCCAAGAGCCGTTCGACGTCGTAGACCCGGCGGAGCGCATCACGCAGCGCGTCGGTCCGGATCGTGTCGCCGAGCAGTTCTTCGACCGCGTCGTGACGGGCATGGATCCGGTCGATATCGGTCAGCGGGTTGCCGAGCCAGTCGGCCATCATGCGCGAGCCCATCGCCGTGACGGTCCGATCCAACACGCCGAGCAGCGAGCCCTCGCGGCGACCTTCGCGGATCGTGCGCGTCAGCTCGAGGCTGCGGCGGCTCGATTCGTCGATTTCGAGCGTGCCGGAGGTGCGATACGGGACGATCCGGTCGAGGTGGGCCAGCGAGTTCTTTTGTGTCTCGTGCAGGTAGTCGAGGATCGCGCCGGCCGCGCGGATCGCTTGGACGTCTTCGGGCGAGTCGGTGAAGCCGAACCCGTCGAGGCTCGCGGTGCCAAACTGTTTTGAAAGGGCCTCGCGTGCCGAGTCGTGCGAGTAGGCCCAGATGGGACGGCGCGTGACCATCATCTGCTCGTCGAAGACGCCGGGCAGCGGCGCGGCCTCGTCGGCCAGCAGGCATTCGGCCGGCGCGACGCGGGCCAGCTGGTCGAACAGCTCCCCTTCCGAGAACCCGGCGGCGACGAAGCGGCCGGTCGAGAGCTCGAGCCACGCCAGACCGACCGGTCCATGCTCGTCGCCGTGGATCGGTGGGGAAATCGCTGCAAGAAAATTACACTCGCGCGGGTCGAGCATCGCCTCGTCGGTGACGGTCCCGGGCGAGACGACCTGCGTCACCTCGCGGCGGACGAGCCCCTTCGCCTGCTTGGGATCTTCGACCTGTTCACAAACGGCCACTCGCATCCCGGCCGTGATGAGCTTGCCCATATAGGTTTCGATCTGATGATGCGGGAAGCCGGCCATCGGCAGCGGGTTTTCACCCTTGTCGCGGCTGGTCAGCGCGAGGCCGAGCGTTTTGGCGGCCACCTTGGCGTCGTCGCCGAACAGTTCGTAGAAGTCGCCCATCCGGAAGAGCAGGATCGCCTCGGGGTGTGCCCGTTTGGCCTCTTCGTACTGTCGCATCATCGGTGTGGTGGCGGAGCTCATGGGTATATGGAACGGTTTTTTCTGGTGGTAAATCGGTGGGGAAGTTTGAAGTGTGAAGTTTGAAGTGTGAAAAACACGAAGCATCGGGCCTTCGTACTTCAGACTTCTTCCTTCAAACTTCCTTTGCGTTATATATGGCCTGCGATTTCGCCTAGTGGGTTAAGGTGGCGGCGGGCCTATTTTTCACGATTATTATGCTACCAAAACGCCCAAACCCCTCAAGGGGGGGCGGCGGAACGGAGGAGAGGCGATTCCAATTTGTGAGACGAATTTGGCGCTTTTCGGTGGGGTAGTAAAATGGGTGGTGATGTAAAAGGAGAATGGGTTGATGTGCGATAAATTAAGCGGTGGGTTGATGTTTGGCGTAGCGATGTGGTCGTTCGGCTTATTTTATGATGGCGTTTTGTAAGGGAATTATTTTTCGTATTTTCCATTCGTTTTCATGTTTTTCTACCGAAACCAGATAACCCACAACTGATTTGCGAAGTGACTTTTCAGGAAAGAGGGTTTCTGGTGATTTATTTGCCTCTTGTTCTATCTGGAGACGAATGATGTCTCCTCGATTAGGAGCCAAAAGTTGTTCAAGGGTTAATTCGTCGATTGGTTTGGTCGGGAAACCTTTTTCAGAAATCCATGTTTTTAGACGGCCTTGTCGAACAATTTGTTGATTTCGTGCGTATAGAGGGTTGTTAGGAACACGCGACCCTTACACGGAGGTAATCGAGATGGTTCGAGCGGCGAAAAAATTGTACAAAATTACAAATTGGGCGAAATATAATGAATCGCTGGTACAGCGAGGGGATATTACGTTTTGGTTTTCCGACGAAACGATCCGGCAATGGGAACATCCGAACGATGGAATCAAAGTCGGGCGACCGTTTGTTTATAGCGACACGGCCATCGAAACGATGCTGGCGTTGCGAGAGCTGTTCCGGCTCCCGTATCGCCAGACCGAAGGGCTTGGCCGAGCGTTGATCCAGTTGATGCAAGTCGACGTCAAGATCCCGGATTACACGTCGCTTGCAAAACGAGCGGTAAAGATGAATGTTTCGCTCGACCTCGAAAAGCATCAAGGCTCGATCGACATCGTGGTCGACAGCACCGGCTTGAAGGTTTACGGCGAAGGCGAGTGGAAAACACGAATCCATGGCCGACAAAAACATCGCACGTGGCGGAAGTTGCACTTGGCGGTTGATCCTGAAACTCAGGAGATCGTCGCCGAACTGTTGCTGGAAAACACCACCCACGATTCGGAAACGGTGGACGACTTGACCGATTCGATCGACGATGACATCGACCGTTTTTTCGGCGACGGCGCGTACGATACGTGGGACGTTTACGAAACGCTCCAGGAACGATCGGTCGACGCTATCATCCCTCCTCGCAAGGGAGCGAAAATCAAGCAACACGGCAATTCGTCGAAAGAGCCGTTGGCTCGCGACGTCGCCCTCCGAACGATTCGCCGGCTGGGTCGCAAAAAATGGAAAGAAAAAATCGGCTATCATATCCGTTCCCTCGCGGAAACCGCCATGCATCGTTTCAAAAACGCCTTCGGCGATAAACTAAAAAATCGACTCCTGGCTGCCCAACAAACCGAAGCAGCCATCCGAACCAAAATCCTAAACCACTTCACCAAACTCGGACTCCCCGAGTTCACGTGGAGTTAGTCAACAAGACCTTTTTAGACTATCGATTTTTTGGGACAGTGCTACTAGGTTCTTTACTCGCGTTCGATGGACATTTTCGAGCTCAGTAATAACAGGGACCTCAACTTCATCCAAATAGTAAATGATAAATTCATGAGTGCATGTGTCATTGACGGATTGGGGTAAAATTGACAACAGTCGAACCGAAACCGTGTTGTCGTACCCTTTTACAAAGTCCTTTCGGGGATATCTTTTTCTAATGCCAGAATTAGGAGCCAGTAAATTGTATGCTTCACTATACTTTCTGTTTTGAATAGCCGTGTAAAAGTTACGGACCGTTTGATAAGAATCAAGTTTTTTCCATGCCAGATCAGGGGGCATACACTCATGGTGAAAGAGAAGGACGATAGCGCTAACGACTTCGACAATAAGAATGTAAAAGAGTTTGTTTAGAAATTTTGAATTGATTCGCAATTTGCCTATCATTGCGAGGAGTGTTATGATGGCGGTGCTAACGAAAATTGCCCAAAAAGTCCAGAATAAAATGTCTTTCATTGGAATACCTCATTTTTTGTAAAATTGAAGTGTTTGGCGTCGGTTTTTTGTAACTTATTCTCATTCATAATACAAGTAGTGATATAAAATGTAGCTCATTTCTCTAGAGGACATTTCAAAACCTCAATTTGGAATGCAAACGGTATTTTCGTCCGCCGGACTTCGTTGCAAAATCTCGCCATCTCGCCATCATGCCTGCGATTTTGCTCATTGCCGACGAAACAAAAATCCTCGCTTTCGTCTTCAAAGCAGGTTTTGAAACGCCCTCTAGTTTATTATCTTTGATATGTGGGTGGAATTTCTGTCAGTAAGGTGGTAGAATAGAGGGGTGCCCGCCAATTGGCCTGATAGGGGGTCTTCGAGAAATTCTATAAATAAAATCTTTAGAAGGTGATGCGTCATGAAACGGATCGGTCTATTACGAGGAATGTTGGTTTTGAGTTGCTGGATGGGGATGATGGTCGCCGGGTGGGCGGGCGAGTCCAAGCCCGAGCGGCCGAACGTGTTGTTTATTGCGGTGGACGATCTGAATAATTGGGTCGGCTGCATGGACGGGCATCCGAACGCCGAGACGCCGAACATCGATCGGCTGGCGGATCGTGGCGTGCTCTTCACGAACGCCCACTGCCAGGCCCCTCTTTGCGGCCCGAGTCGCGCGAGTCTTTTTTCCGGCCTGTTGCCGTCGACC
>JASFHG010000255.1:0-5842 GCA_050123355.1 Planctomycetia bacterium | reverse complement strand
AACGCGGGGACAAGCCCCGCCGCTAACATTTTTTATCGACGAGCAAGCTCGACGGCTAAAACACCATAAAATTCCTTTTGCCAAGCGATCACCCCACCAGCCGTGCCAGCTTGCGGCCGGTGGTGGAGAGGGGGTACGTGTCGAGCTCGTCGGGGTGGAGCCAGGCGTGCTGCTCGGTCGCGACTTTGGGGATCTTCAGTCGGCCCGAACGGGCCGTCGCGTCGTAACATTCGAGCGTGATCTTATAGCGGGTCACCCCGTGCCGGATCGTCTTCAGATGCTCGCCCAGCTCGGCGGTCAGGCCGGTCTTTTGGCGGAGGTTATCGAGGATCTCGTCGGTCAGGTTCCGCCGGTTCTCGGAAAAGACTTGGAAGCGGGGGAAGTCCCACAGCCCGGCCCAGCGGCCACCCTCCGGCTGCTCAAGCAAGAGGATCCGCCCGCCGCGACGCAGGACGACCGCGACCTCGGTGCGATACTCGAACCGAGGCTTCTCACGCTTGCGTGGCAGCTCATTTTGCAGCCCCCGTTCATAGCCGCGGCACAGCGATCGGACCGGGCAAACGTCGCACCGCGGCACGCCGTTGCCGCAGACCTCGCTGCCGAGCTCCATCAGCGCCTGGTTGATCGTGCCCGGCTCGTGGCGCGTCACGATCGCCTCGGCCATCGCCCAGAGCAACGCTTGCCCTTCTCGGTCGTGCGTCGGTCCTTCATAGGCGAGCAAGCGCGCGAAGAGCCGGATCGTGTTCGCTTCGAGGATCGGCTCCGGCTGCCCTAAAGCGATCGAGAGAATCGCCCCGGCCGTGTAGCGGCCCACGCCAGGCAACGCTCGGACGTCGTCGCGGTCGGTCGGAAACGTACCGCCATGGAGCTCGACGATCTTTCGGGCCGCCGCGTGGAGCTGACGCGCACGCCGGTAGTAGCCCAGCCCTTCCCAAAGCCGTAGCACTTCCGACTCGTCCGCCGCGGCCAAGTGTCTCACGGTCGGGAACCGCGTGGTAAAACGTTCAAAATAAGGAATCACGGTCGTCACCTGCGTCTGCTGGAGCATGATCTCGCTCAGCCAGACGCGATACGGATCCCGATTCTCCCGCCAGGCCAGATCGCGGGCGTTTTTTGCATACCACCCCCTCAGCCGTTGCCGAAACCGCTTAAGCCATTCTCGATCAGGGAGGTCACATCGCATCGCTATTAGGTTACCCTCAACCGCCCCACACTTCAATCAGGGGGAAATGGTGTTTAACCGCCGAACATCGTTCGGCGCGTCCCCGTTTAGCCGCCGAACATCGTTCGGCGCGTCCCCGTTTAGCCGCCGAACATCGTTCGGCGCGTCCCCGTTTAGCCGCCGAACATCGTTCGGCGCGTTAGAATATACCCTCCTCCATCCTAAAAAACACGACGGACGTTGTCCGTCGGCTAAACGAAATTGAACTAAACGGGGGGTGAAGAAATTCGTGGCTTTTTGTGATATCCTTGTTAAAACTCACAAAATGGGAAGCTGCTTTTTCAGAAAAAATAGCCATGATCCATGCCTATCATGTTATTTTCGGAGCCTACGGTTTTTGGCTACCAAACGACCCTCGTGGATCCTGGTCCGATTTTGTTGCTGCTTGGGAGCTTTTTGCGGCCGGTGGAAAAGCCACCAAAGTCCATACGAAATGTTCACTGGCTTCTGTGCCACATGACCATCAAAAGCGGCTTGCAACCAAGGAACACCTAAAGCATCCGCCCGTAAAATTCACAGACGATCAAATCATGGCGGTAGGAAGAGGTTTCGCCACGGCAATCGAAAAGTATGAATATATCCTCTACGCTTGCTCTATCATGCCCGAACACGTACATCTTGTTATTGGGCGATATCGATATGAAGTAGAAAAAATCGTCCAGCGTCTAAAACAAAATGCCACGATGCAACTTGACCAAGAGGGCCTCCATCCCAAAAACGAGGCTAACGGTCCACCGACTCCATGGTCAAAGGGGTGCTGGAAAGTCTTCTTGAACACCGACAATGCCGTCCGTCGAGCTATCGCTTACGCCGAGGAAAACCCACTCAAAGAGGGGAAAAGCAAGCAGACATGGCCATTTATTGCCCCGTATCTTAACAAAAGCAGCTAATCCTCCCATTTGCCACCGTCCGTTTAGCCGCCGAACACCGTTCGGCGCGTCTCTGTTTAGCCGCCGAACACCGTTCGGCGCGTCTCCGTTTAGCCGCCGAACACCGTTCGGCGCGTCTCCGTTTAGCCGCCGAACACCGTTCGGCGCGTCTCCGTTTAGCCGCCGAACACCGTTCGGCGCGTTAGAGTATACCCTACTCCATCCCATAAAACACGACGAACGATGTTCGTCGGCTAAACGGGGAAGGCAAAACGAGGGACCAAAAATTGCTATTTTTCCGTTTTTTCATATCCGATAGAATACTTGACGGAGTCTTCTATATATTTAGTGACCGCACGAGGCGAGCCATGGACGAAAATTTGCGAATTATTGACCTTATCCCACGGCGATGGTCCACCCTGCTGGGCCTGTTTATCGCCGGGGTCGCGATGATCGTCCTGCTCCTGGTGCTCTACGCCGTCATGCCGTACCTGGTCGGCAAGACGACCGACGGGTCGGTCGCCGCGTTCGACTTGGAGAAGGAAGGGAGCATCTGCACCTGGTACTCCTCCACGCTACTATTCATGGCCGGGCTGGTCTCGCTGGTCGTCTATTCGATCCGCCGTTACCATGCCGACGACCAACACTATTTCCGCGTCTGGCTCTGGGCCGCCGTCGCTTGGTTCTTTCTGAGCATCGACGAATCGGCCAGCCTGCACGAAGGCTTCAAGGCGATGATGCCGCTGCTGACCGGGTCGAAATTGATGGGGGACGGCTCGCTCTGGTGGGTGATCCCCTACTGCTTCTTCCTGGCACCGATCGGTCTGCGGCTGTTCATCGACATGCGAAGCTGCCGGATGTCGGCGGGCATGCTCGTACTGGCCGGGCTGGCGATGGCCATCGCGATCGTCGCCCACCTGAACTTCATCTTCCCCGACCATATCATGCTCGCCCAAATGATCGAAGAAGGGGCCGAGATGTTCGGATTCCTCTTTGTCCTAAGCGCCGTGACGCTCCACGCCCGTTATCTGATCCTCGAAGAAGAGAACGAAGAATACGAGACCGACGAGGATGAGTACGAGTATGTCTACGAGTACGAAGACGACTACGACGAGGATGAATACGAGTATGACGAGGACGAGCTGGCCGCCGAGGAAGCGATCCTCTTCGACCACCCGATCAAGATCCGACCTCCGCACGGCTTCTCGCGTCAGAAGCAGAAACAAAAGCTCAAGGGAAAGAAGTATCCCGTAAAAAAGGCGAAGAAAAAGAAAGCCCGCACGAAACGCAGCACCATCGCAATGCACGGCAACGACGCGTTTTCCGCCGGGATGCGAGCCGCCGAACGCCGCTGCGGCCGCCAGCTCACCAGCCAAGAAAAAGAGGCCCTCCGCCTCCGCATCCAACGCGAACGCCGCGAACGGGGCGCGTAGCACTAACGTTCGGCGAGCGAGGATTTCCGAATCCCGTTTAGCCGCCGAACACCGTTCGGCGCGTTTAGAGTATACCCTACTCCATCCTATAAAACACGACGAACGATGTTCGTCGGCTAAACGGGGAAAGAAAATACGAACAACGCCCATGCCTGACCGCGAATCTCCCCGAAAAGCCGCTGCTCGATTCTGGAGAAGGTTTTGGTGGGCTTGCCTGCTCCTGATCATCCCACTCTGGCTTCTCATCTGGATCAGCTTCTTTCACAAAGTCCCGCTGGAGATTTCCAAAGAAACGACCTACATCACCGAACCGCTTACGCCGGACGGGAAATTGGTCGATTACTTCCACGCGATGGAGCAAGAGATCTACCCGCCGGGCATGAAAACCGACCAAAACGGCTGCCGACTGATCGTCCGTGCACTCGGGCCTGGGATCGATCTGACTAGGCCGGGCGGGGATCTTGTGGCCCGGGAGACTTACAAAAAGCTGGGGCTCAATTCCAACATACCCCCGACGATGACCTACCAGCAGCCGTACATCTTCCTGAGAAATTACTTGGCCTCATTCACGGCCGATGAACTCCCGGCCCATTTGAATCTAGAACCAAAAGACTTTGATAGTGATGTCGCCAGTAAACTTCAAAACCGGTTGTACAACCCTTGGACCATTGACAAGATGCCGATGATGGCTGATTGGATCAAGGAAAACGAGCCGGCCCTGGATCTGGTCGCCGAGGCCGTGCGAAAGCCCGAATTTTGCTGTCCGTTGGTAGAGATTCCTCCACAAAAAGATTTTATGCGGATAATCACTCCTTCCTACGAACCGATCACACTGTTTCGAGAATTAACGAGAGGTTTTGCTGTCCGAGCCAACTATCGCCTCGGCAAAGGGGACCTCGACGGTGCAATCCACGACATTCTCACTATCAAAATCCTGGGGCGTCGTGTTAGTCAACAAGGTATGATCGTCCACATGCTGGTCGGGATTGCCTTGGAAGGTATAGCCAACCGCGTAAACCTTGCCGGTTCGCTCGAGCACCAACCGACCGAGGCCCAACTTCGACATTTCGTGGCTGAATTACAAAACCTGCCTCCCCAAGCAACGTTCGAAAAGTGCATGCGTTACGAACGGTTTTTCATCCTGGACATCGCCCAAACCTTGTCTCGAAAAAAGGGAAAGTTAGAGGACCTTGTTGAAATATTTTGGCACGAACCGGGAAAGGCCGAGTCGATCGCGCTGAAGGCAACCCATGTTTTCGAGATCGACTGGAACACGGTCATGCGCCGTCTGAACGATCATTACGACCACCCTCATCGATTCATCGATAGTCCTTCCTCTGATTCCACAAGCTTGATTTCGACCGACATGCTGTTACCCACTTCTCGATCGGAATTATTGGCGGACTATATTGCCGAGCAGTTTCTGCCTGCCCTGCGTGCTGTAGATGGGGCAACCCACCGCCAGAAATGTTCGAACCGCGTGCAACGGCTCGTTCTGGCGATGCTGCTCTACGAGAAACGGCATGGACGGCTCCCGCCCGCCTATACGGTCGACGCGGAAAGAAAACCGCTGCATAGCTGGCGTGTACATTTGTTGCCGTATCTTGGGGAAAAGGCGAAGAAACTTTACAAACAGATCAAGCTCGACGAGCCGTGGGACAGCGAGCACAACCGCCGGTTCCACACTGCGGCGGTCGAGTTCTATCAATGCCCCAGTGCCAAGTTGAAGCCAGGCGAAACGACCTACTCGGTCATCGTCGGCGAAAAAGCGGCCTTCCAGCCGGGCGAAGGAAAGACGCTCCAACAGCTCGGCCCGAAAAGCCGGAAAATGATCTTCGTGCTCGATGCCAACTCGCCCGCCTGTTGGATGGACCCGACCTCCGACTTCACCGAAAGCGATGCGAAAACGTCGCTCAGCATGCATGTCCACCCCTACACCATCATTATCGGCCTTCGCGGCGGAGGAGTCACATCAATAACGCCCGCCATCATGCCGAATCTTTTTCAGCATGGCGTCGAAGGAACCGACCCCACTTGGCGTGATTACTGATGTTAGCCCGGCCGCCTGCGGCCGGTGTTACTGCCAAAAATCCCGTCGCACGCGACGGGGCTAACATGCGAACGAGGATTTCTGAGTGTCGTTTAGCGGTCGAACAAGTTCGACGCTTTTCCGTGAAGTTTTTATTGCTATTGAAACATATTGGTGCGGAAGCACCATCCAAAAAACGTCGAACAAGTTCGACCGCTAAACAAACGAACACTACCAAAGCTCCGCTTCGCTTCGACTCGAAACCGATTTTTCTCAATTTCTCTCCTCA
>JASFHG010000254.1:0-5867 GCA_050123355.1 Planctomycetia bacterium | reverse complement strand
CCGGGTTCGGTTTGTAGACGACGTCTTTCAGGCTGGTCATCTTCGCCGCCGCCTGATCGATCTTCTTGTACGCACCGCCGACGACCGCGCCACAGATCGCCGCGCCGAGGGCACACGTCTGCGACGAGCTGCTGACCTTCATCGGCCGGTTGCAGATGTCGGCGTAGATCTGCATCGTCATCGGGCTCTTCTCGGCGATACCGCCGCAGTTGACTACTTCCTTGACCGGGACGCCGTACGCTTCGATCCGGCGGATGATCGTCAGGGCACCGAACGCGGTCGCCTCGATCATCGTCCGGTAGACTTCCGGAGCGGTCGTGTGCAGCGTCTGGCCGACGAGCACGCCGGTCAACAGCGGATCGACCAGCACGGTCCGGTTGCCGTTGTTCCAGTCCAGCGCCAGCAGGCCGCTCTCGCCGGGCGCCAGTTTTTTCGCCGCACGGGTCAGGTTGACATGCACGTCACCCTTCTCGGTGTACTGGGCCGGGGCGAGGAACTTGACGAACCAGTTGAAGATGTCGCCGACAGCCGACTGGCCGGCCTCGATCCCGTACATGCCGGGGATGATCGAGCTCGGCACGATCCCGCAGACGCCGGGGATGTCCTTTAGCGGCTTTTCCAACGGCGAGACCATCATGTCGCAGGTGCTCGTGCCGATGATCTTCACGAGCCGGCCCGGCTTGATCCCGACACCGACCGCACCGAGGTGCGCGTCCATCGCTCCCATCGCGACGGGGATGCCTGCCGGCAGCCCGACCTTCTTGGCGACCTCTTCGGTCAGCCCACCGGCCGGTTGATCGGCGGGCAGGGCAGGCGCTTTGTAGTGCTCGCGGACCTTGACCAGCTCCGGGTCGAGCTTCTTCAAGAAGTTGGCCTTCGGTAGCCCACCCCAGTCCTCGTGGTACATCGCCTTGTGGCCCGCCGCACAGATGCTGCGCGGCATCGTGTCGGGGTTCATGTTGCCGGTGACGAACGCGGGGATGAAGTCGGACTGCTCGACCCAGGCGTACGCCGCCTTGAAGACCTTCGGTGCGGTCCGCTTGCAGTGGAGGATCTTCGACCAGAACCACTCGCTGCTGTAGGTGCCGCCGCATTTGGCCAGATAGTTTTCCTTCGTCTTGGCCGCCTTCTCGGTGATCTCGGCCGCCTCGGCGTAGGAGGTGTGATCCTTCCAGAGCCAGGCGTAGGCCGCCAGATTTTTTTTGAACGCCGGTTTCATCGCCAGCGGCGTTCCGTTCTCGTCGACGGGCAAGGGAGTCGAGCCGGTCGTATCGACGCCGATCCCGATGACCAGCTCCGGCTTGAAGCCCGGCTTCTTCGAGGCGGCTCGCACGGCCCCTTTCACCGATTTATAAAAACCTTCGATATAGTCGGCCGGATTTTGTCGGGCCAGGTTCGGGTCTTTCTTGTCGACGAGGATGCCTGCCTCGCCGGAAGGATAGTTGAACACGCTCGACGCGATCTCGCGACCGTCGGCCACGTCGACCACCAGAGCGCGGACGCTATTGGTGCCGTAATCGACGCCGATGGAGAACTTCTTGGTTTTGGGACTCTTGGTTTTCTTTGCCGTTTTTGCCATCCGTTTTACTCCCGTGTTTTTGCTTCCTTATAAATAGTGCGCCGCGAAGGGGCCTGACAAGTAACTTCCCTTCATTATCGAGAAAACCGACCGGATTGCAAGCCAGGGAGAAAACCGGGAGGAAATTTGCATAAAAAAAGCCCGCCGGGGGAACCGACGGGCTTGGATTTATCCGGTTGTTGGCCAAGATGTTTAGCCGCCGAACACCGTTCGGCGTGTTTTATAGTGCTGGCAAGATAAAATGAACCGTGCCCGCGTTGCATCGTATAAATGGTAGTGAAAATCGTTCCAAATAGTGGTTGTTTCACTATAAGCAAGCGTTTTTGTGCTGCTTACATGCAAGCTCAATTTATCCGGCCAGAGCAATAAAGCGTCAAAACGCGACGAACGATGTTCGTCGGCTAAACGCTAGTCCCACCACCAGCGATCCTTCGGGATGGTCAGCTTGACCTTGCCATGCTCGGCAGCGGTTTGACCCTTGGGATCGGCCACGAGGTTCTCGCTCTGCAGAGCCATCGTCGGCTCGATCTTGACACCGCCACCGACGGGCGTCATCAGTTGTCGGCCCTTCCAGCGGGCGGCGACCGCCGACATGACCTTTTCCGGGGCGTTGTAGGTCTCGACCGGGAGCTTCTTCTCGTCGCCGAGGATGCCCAACGTCCAGCCGGCCTTTTCGTAGAGGCCTTCTCGCTGCATGTAGGCCGCGACGACCGACAGGTCGATCAGGTTACGAAGCTCGGCGAAGATCGGCGACCGATCGGCCAGCTCCGAGTATCGTTTGGTAAACGAGCGGACAAACGCGGCACTCGCCTGGTTGCCGGTGGCTGCCTTCGTACGACGACCGTCCGAGAGGACTGCTTCGTCTTCACCGATCAGCTTCACGCCGTCACCGACCAGCTCCATCGCCAGACCGTCTTCGTCCACGCGGACACAATTATAGTCGGGCACGAAGAACCAGCGTTGCATCGCGTTGCGGGCAACCTCGCTCGGGCGGACCCGATCGACAAAACTGACCAGGCGGACCGGCGGTTGTTCCAGGCCGATACCGATCAGCTTCATACGATAGTCTGCTTCGACCAGGACTTGGGCGAAGTGGGTCTTCGGCGGGACACCTTTGACGGTCACGTTTTGATGACCGAGACTGTTTTGGAGGCCTGTGACGATGTATTCGGTTTGAGCCGGAGAGGCGTGTGCACCGACGCCGGCGAGAAACTGCTGCATCGCGGCAAGACCCTTTTGCGTCGGGTCGATCGAGCAGCCGATCAGCTTTGTTTCGTCCCCTTCCGGCGGGAACGCTCGCAACGCGACGACCAGGTCTTGGAGCTGGAGCACGGGCCGGCCACTCTTCATACCGATGACACGACCGGTCGGGTCGGTCATCCAGCCCTCGGCCGGTCCGGCAAGGACGATGTCTTTCGTCTCGGGATAATAGAACACATAGCGGGCACGTTGCAGCCCGGCCAGGTATCGCATCTCGTCGGTGAGGATCCCTTGCCGTTTTTCGAGTTCCGCGGCAAGCCGGTTCAACGAGATTTTTCGTAACTTACTGAACTTGATGACGTCCGGATCGAGCGAAGCCCGAGCCGCCGCCGCACGTTCTTTCATCAACATCCCGCCGGGATCATTGACGATTTGTTTGTGAAGGACCCCTTTTGCATCCACCATGACGCCTGCCGGTGCCATACCTTGTGCGAGGACCGTGGAAGGGATGCCGATAAGGATCGCCAAAACGACCAAATTGAGAGCGACCGTCTGCCAACGCATGTGCTACTTCTCCATAGTTTTCCGGTGACACCCAAAGGAACAAAAACAGAAGCACTTCGGGCGTAGGATAATTTGTGGTAATTAGTTGTCCTCGGCCTGCTTACAATCTCTACAAGAATAGACGGATGGAGCAAACCGTAACATGCATTCTAATTGGGCAAGCTAGGTAAATCAAATAGTTAAACAGCCCGTTCGCGAGAAAAAACCGCGAAACCCCCTCTCGGGAAGGGTCTATTTTCCGGTTTTAGGGGTCGTGAGGAAAAGTCGTCGCGAAGTCGGTTTCAAGACTTGTGGTTAGCCCGTTTGTGGTGATGCTTAGATCGCCTCTTGCTCTTGACTTGTAAGCGATCCAGGGATAGCATTGAATTAGATGTGAATTTAATGCGAGGTGTAACTATGGATCTAACTCGAGATATCGACTCGTTGACTCACTTTAAACGAAACACGTCTACCGTGATCGAGCAAATCAAAGCCACTGGGCAACCGATGGTACTTACGGTCAATGGTAAAGCGGAAGTAGTGGTCCAAGATGCTTCTTCTTACCAGCAGATGCTCGATCTGGTAGAACGAGCCGAGGCAGTGCTTGGCATCAAAAAAGGGCTTGAGTCGATCGAACGCGGTGAAGGTATTCCCGCAGAAGAAGCCTTCGCGAGGCTGCGTAAACGTGGCAAAAAAAGCCCCAAAGGGGCGTAATAACTTAGCCAGGGGCAACGCCCCTGGTAACGGAGACCTTTTCCCTTGTTCTCCCTTCTCCGTCACGAGCGGCGTAGCCGCTCGTGACGGAGAAGGGAGATTTATTTTTGCTTCTTGCACACCAGGGGCTGCGCCCCTGGCTAAGATATTGGGCCCCTACGGGGCATTTCTTATGCTTGATTCTGACGAGATTACCGGCCCTTGCGATTGAAACGATAGAGGATCGCGTTGCCCCGTTTGCCGACTTGGCGGGCGGCGCCCATCTCGCGGAAACAGTAGGCGGCGCGTTGGGCGACATCGCGGGGCTCGTCCATCGCACGGGCCAGCTCGGCCGTGTCGAATTCGGACGGTAGTTTTCCGGAAATGAGCTTTCGCAGATCCGCTGCGGTCCGGAAGCGGTGGGTTTCGAGGATCTCGACGAGCCGCTTATCTTCGACCTGATAGTCCGACTCGCGCCGACGTCGCCGACGGCCGTGGCCTGGATAGCGGCGCTCCTCGACGTTGATGATCGGGACTTCGAGCGTCAGTTGCGGATGGGGAAACGCGCGGGTGAAGTGGATCAGTTCGTCGAACAGGTCGGCGATTTTCCCTCGCTTGGGGCTGAGCCGCGTATCGACCACCTCGCCCCCTTTGCTGTCGAGCTTGATCAGATGTTTCCGGTGGATGATCGGCTTGACGACCGTCACGGCATGCTCTCCGTCCAGCAGCTCCCGGATCTTGTCCCGGATGGCCGAGAGCGACCCATGCTGGATCTCGACCAGTTCGCACCCATTGACCACATCGATCCGATACCGCCCGAACGGCACCTCGAACCGCGCATCCTCATCCGCATAAACCGTTTTCAAATCGCGATGCAGTGACGTTTCCATACTGTAGGGTGCGTCGAGACGCACCTTCTTAAAAAACGAGGATTTTCAATAGGTGTTGTACTCTTGTATCGCGTAATAACATTGATCGCGATTACATAAAACACGGTTTTTCCAAAGGTGCGTCCAGACGCACCCTACTCAGGCGGTTCCCAACCCGGGCAAGGATTGATGCCGCCCCAGTCCAGCGAATATTCGCCGAGACGTACGAACCGCTCGAAGCTGGACCACGGGTAATCGCGTACTCGACTGACGAGTCCATGTTTTACCGGGTTCCAGTGAATGTAGTCAACGCATCGTTTCAAATCGTGTTCGTCCCGACAAGTATGTTCCCAAAAACGGCGCTGCCATACCGCGCGTTCTTGACGTGTCGTTCGAGAATCGCTTTGTTTCCCTTCTTGACCATGGGCTGACAAATAAAGACGCGTAAAGCAGCCTTTGATTCTCCGCCAACGAGTAGAATAATCATGATCTCCCGGTGGCAGAGTCCAAACGGTATGAATATGTTCCGGCATCAAGACGATCGCGATGATCGAGAAGGGTCGATCTTGTCGAATTTCCTCAAGTGCATTGTGTAATGCTTCTCGACCAAGTTCCGACGTCAAAATCGGCCGCCGCTGGTGTGTCACAACGGTAAAGAAATAAGTCCCCCCTTTCCTGAACCATCGCCGATATTTGCTCATGATACTGTAGGGTGCGTCTGGACGCACCTATTGTTTTGGTTTGCCTATGGAAAACTGCACTTTTGATTGTTTTTTTGCTCGCAGGAAATTTCTTACGTGGATGCCAAATGGTGTAATGCGGTATTTTGCAGTAACATCACTTTTTTTAGGTACTTCGGATGGAACTAGATTATAATCGGTGACAATTATACCAGATTCGCAAAGTTTTGGTAAAACGGAAATATTTACTGCAAGACTTGTATTCTGTAATCGTATGAATTCTTCTGTTTCTTGAATTTCATA
>JASFHG010000253.1:0-5889 GCA_050123355.1 Planctomycetia bacterium | reverse complement strand
CAAAAGCCCGGACCATCGGAAAGTTCCTCGGCAACAATTTCACTATCGAAGCCAGTATCGGGCATATCCGGGATCTGCCCCAAGGTGCGAAGGAGGTGCCGGAGAAATATAAAGGAGAAGAATGGGCCTATCTGGGCGTGAACGTCAACGAAGAATTCGAGCCGGTCTACGTCGTGCCGCGTGAGAAGACCAAACAGGTCAAGAAGCTCAAAGACGCCCTAAAAGAGTCGGACCGACTCCTGCTCGCAACGGACGAAGACCGTGAAGGAGAGGCGATCTCGTGGCACCTCTGTCAGGTCCTCAAGCCGAAAGTCCCGGTACAACGGCTCGTCTTCCACGAAATCACGAAAGAAGCGATCCTCGAAGCGATCGAAAACCCTCGCGAAGTGGATGAAGACTTGGTCCGAGCCCAGGAAACTCGCCGGATCCTCGACCGGCTCTATGGATATGATGTCTCGCCGTTGCTATGGCGCAAGGTGCGACGCGGTCTGTCGGCCGGTCGTGTGCAAAGCGTGGCGGTCCGCCTGATTGTGGAACGTGAATGGGAACGGATGGCGTTTGTCTCGGCAACTTACTGGGACTTGATCGCCCAATTTGCCAAGCTCACGGGCGAATCGTTCCAAGCAACACTTGTATCGGTCGACGGCAAAAAGCTGCCGACAAGTCGGGATTTTGATTCTTCAACCGGTAAAGCCAAAGACGCAAATCTCCTGCTACTCGACGAAACCGGCGCGGCCGATCTGAAAGCACGCCTTGCTGCGGAAAAAGCGGTTGTCAATCGGGTCGAGAACAAGCCGTATACCCAGAAGCCGTTTCCGCCGTTTACGACCAGTACGCTCCAACAGGAGATGAACCGCAAGTTCAGCTTTACGGCCCGACGTACGATGCAA
Organism: Planctomycetia bacterium; assembly: GCA_050123355.1. GTDB lineage: Bacteria > Planctomycetota > Planctomycetia > Pirellulales > Thermoguttaceae > JASFHG01. The sequence goes on along the minus strand of JASFHG010000253.1, from coordinate 4,999 downwards.
GCGGCACAAAGCCTCTACGAAAATGGGCATATCACCTACATGCGTACCGACTCGACCAACCTGGCCGAGGTTGCGGTCAACATGGCACGTGAACTGGTCGGCTCGCAGTATGGTCAAGAGTTCTTGCCCGAAAAACCGCGTACCTACCAGACAAAAGTGAAAAATGCTCAAGAGGCACACGAAGCGATCCGGCCGGCCGGGGCCCACTTCGCCTTCCCCGAAGACATTAAGGACAAGCTCACTTCCGACGAGTTCAAGGTTTACGACCTGATCTGGAAACGGACCATCGCCAGCCAAATGTCAGACGCGAAGGGACACCGCACGACGATCCAGGTTACGGTCGATGGGGCACTTTTCCAAGTCAGCGGCAAGACGATCGATTTCCCCGGTTTCCTCCGGGCCTACGTCGAAGGGTCAGACGACCCGGATGCCGAACTGGCCGATCGCGAGAACGTGCTCCCCTCGGTCGCGGAAGGGGAAGAATTGAAGGTCGTGGATCTCGACCCGAAAGATCACACCACCCAACCGCCCAATCGATACAGCGAAGCGGCCCTGACAAGGACCCTCGAAGAGAAGGGGATCGGGCGACCGAGTACGTATGCCTCAATTATCGACACGATTCTCGCGAGGGACTATGTGTTCAAGAAGGGAAACGCACTGGTACCGACGTGGGTAGCGTTTGCGGTCTGTCGTCTTTTGAAAGAGCACCTGCCCGAACTGGTCAACTATGAATTTACCGCGGAGCTGGAAGACGAGCTCGACGCGATCAGCCGAGGCGAATTGGGGGCGAAGGAGTATCTCAAGGCGTTCTATCATGGTGGCGAGCACTATCGCGGCGACAAGCACGAAGGTCTCAAGCCGCTGCTGCAAAACAAGGTCGACGAGATCGACGCCCGAAATATCAGCCAGTTTTCCATTGGAACGCCGGAAGGAACCGACGAAGAGATCGTCGTTCGCGTCGGTCGTTATGGACCGTTTGTCGAACAGGGCGAGCGGCGTGCGAGCCTGCCGGAAAAAATGCCACCGGATGAATTGACCATCGATGCAGCGATCGAGCTACTCGAAAAGGCAGCCAAAGGAGAGGAACCGCTCGGCGTCTGTCCCGATACGCATAAGCCGGTTTATGTCAAGGTTGGACGGTTCGGCCCGTATGTCCAGCGTGGCACGCCGGACGACGACGAGAAACCGCAAAACGCTTCGTTATTGAAGGGGATGCAGCCGGAAGACATCAGCCTTGAGGTAGCGTTGAAGCTCCTCTCGCTTCCGAGAACGCTGGGCGATCATCCCGAGATGAACGAACCGATCGTCGCCCAGAATGGCCGCTTTGGCCCGTATATTAAATGTGGTACGGAAACCCGCTCCCTGCCGGAAGACATCTCGCCGTTGGATATCACGTTCGAGCAGGCAAAGGAACTTTTAGCCCAGCCGAAGAAAGGTCGCGGTCGGTCGGCTGCAAAGAAGGAACCGCTGAAGGTCTTCGAGCAACCGTCGCCGGTCACAGGCAAGCCGATCCAGTTGCTCGACGGCCGGTATGGCCCCTACGTGACCGATGGTGAAACCAACGCCTCGGTTCCACGCACCATGTCGCCTGAGGAAGTAACCTTCGAACGTGCGGTCGACCTGTTGGCCGAGCGCCTTGCGAAGGGACCTACCAAGAAGAAAAAGAAGGCGGCCAAAAAGAAAAAGGCAACCACAAAAAAGAAGGCCACCAAGAAAAAAGCGACCAAGAAAAAGGCCACTACGAAAAAAACCGCTAAAAAGACCGCGAAGAAAACCTAAATCCGAACGAACGAGTACTATACCCCAATGCTCTCCGGCGTAAGTATAATCTGTTTTGTCGGCAGCTACCTTGTCGCCCTGGTACTCGAAGTGACTCGACTCTGGTTTCGCAGCGCGATTCGCGGTGCGTTGATGCTCGCTTTCATCGGTGCAGGGCTGTTGGCCCAGTCCGCCTTTCTTTACTATCAAGCAAAAGAAACGCCCGGGCTACCGCTCTCCAGTCCGCGTGATTGGTGCCTCTTGGCCTCGTGGGCGCTGGCCGTCTTGTATCTCTACCTGACGTACCACTATCCCAAGGCCCATTTCGGACTGTTTCTGCTCCCGTTGATTTTGCTTCTGATCGCGTTCGGGGCATGGCTGGCCGATCCGAATCCGTTCCCACGCGGCCCGGCCTCGCAGGTTTGGGGCATCATCCACGGCGTATCGATCCTCGCGGCCAGTGTATCGGTCATTTTCGGATTCGTCTCCGGCTTGATGTATTTGATGCAGTCGCGACGCCTGAAGCAAAAAAAGATGCCCCGCCAAGGCCTGTTGCTGCCGAGCCTCGAATGGCTGCAGAAGATCAACTCGCGAACGATCGTCATCTCGACCGTCCTGCTCGGGATCGGCGTCCTTTCGGGCGGGATACTGATCCGGCTCAGTGGTAAACCGACCATCCCCTGGTCCGATCCGGTTATTGTCACCACGATCGCCTTGTTCCTCTGGCTGCTTGGTTCGTCGATCGTCGCGACATTTTATCACCCGGCCCGAGAAGGTCGAAAGGTAGCCTACCTGACGGTGGTTAACTTTGTTTTTCTGGCGGTTGGGTTGACGTTGGTTTTCCTGGTGGATACGGAGCATGGAGGGAGGAGAGCAGAAGGGCCCGAAATAGAAGCTTCGCTTCAATTTCGGCTTGATGAGGGGCGAAGGCAAGTGTACTCTGGTGAAAAAAATTTTATAATGCGTAATTACTCCAACGGTGCGTAAGCACCTACCAAAAAATGCAGTTTCGAGTTATTGGATGTTCTCATCATGAAACACCGATTGCCCTTCGCGAGCGGATCGCCTTCAGTGCGACCCAAACGCAAGCGGCGCTGGAGATGCTGCGCGAAGTCCAACCGGAACTGGAAGTGGTATTGCTCTCGACCTGCAATCGGGTTGAGTTTTATTTGGCCGGTCGTGCCGATTTCTTACCGAACCGTGAGGCAATCGCCCGGTTCATCGCCCAGTTTTATAAAATCGATGCCGACGAGGTGTTCGATCACTTGACCGAACGAACCGGTCGTGACGCGATCGAACATCTCTTCACCGTCACGTCAAGTCTTGACAGCATGGTCGTCGGCGAGCCGCAGATTTTGTCGCAAGTCAAAGAGGCGTACCAACTGGCCTCCGAGATCGACGCAACCGGCCCGATTACCCATACCGCGTTCCAGGCGGCGATCCGGACCGCGCGACGTGTGGCAGGCGAGACCGAGCTGCATCGGCATCGGGTGAGCATCCCGAGCATCGCGGTCGCCAACTTCGCTCGTCGGGTCTTCGAACGGTTTGACGACAAGCAGGTTTTGGTCATCGGGGCGGGAGAAATGGCCGACGAGACACTTCGCTATTTGAAGGACGAAGGAGCTCGTCTTGTCACGGTCGTCAATCGTCGCTATGATCGGGCTGTCGAACTAGCCGACCATTTGGGGGGGAAGGCCGAGCCGTGGGAGCAACTCCTCGACCTGGTCGCCCAGGCGGACTTGATTATCAGCACGACCGGCTCCGAGCTGCCTGTAGTGACGCGAGACGACTTCCGACAGGTGGAAGCCACCCGAGAGGCCGGGCCGTTATTCATCCTCGACTTGGCCGTTCCTCGCGATTTCGACCCTCAGATCGCCGATTGTGCGGATGTGTTCCTCTACTCCATCGACGACCTGGAGGCCGCCTGCGAGGCAAATCGGAAGGCACGCCAAGCGACCCTGCCGGCCGCCGAGCAGATCGTCGCCGAGGAAAGCGGTCGGTTTGAAGCGGAAGCACGGCACCGAGCGACGGGACCGGTTATTACCCGCCTACGAGAGGAGTGGGAAAAGCCCAAAGAGGAAGAACTTGCTCGCCTTTTAGGGAAATTGCCAAATTTAGACAAGGAGTCCGAAGCTGAAATTCGGTACGCGTTCGATCGACTCGTGAACAAATTGCTTCACCCGCCGCTCGAATCGTTACGTACCGAAGCAACACACTCGATGCCCTGGAATCTGATCGAAGCGCTGACGAAACTATTCAAGCTGAAAGATTAAGGGCAGCAGAAACTCCCAAGAAATGCGAGGGGCGCAAAAATACAACGGGCGCCCCAGTCGCACTCGTATACAGAGTGGTGTCTCGCAGAATGCGTCGAGCCACTCCTACCATACGCAGGGTAAGTCCCGCAACCAACTGCGAGAGGCGTCCGCTGTGTACTAATATTATAGCATACGGTGGCCCAAAAATCCACCATTATTTCCATAAAATCAACCCCGTTTTAAAATCCGAGCACAAAATAGCAAAAACGTTTTTCCCCTATAAAACAAGGATGAAAACGTGACCACCCATCGGTCGGCTTCACTATTTTACGCTCCCAGATACTATCAATCCCAACTCGAAAACAGCACACTTCGGAAAACGGCAAAGGGATAGGTACAAGGACGGTTTACCATGCCGGCTACCACTCGCATAAAACAATCCTGGGCCATCTTTTTTGTAAGTTTTGTCACTATTTTTGTAATCTTTTTTGGTTGCAGAAGATCTTCGGACTCGGATGACCCTTCTACCAAGTTCGCCAAGTCGTTTGGCAAACTTCCCTATCTCAGTAATACCTCGCATCCCGAGCTAAGCAAAGAGTATGCAAAATTGGTCGAAGAACGACATACTCCGTCTCAACTTACGCAAAAGGATCGACACCCCTATCAAAACGCCGCGGTAAAGCTTCGGAACTTGTTGAGAGAAGCGAAAGTCGAAAAAATCCTCAACGAAACCGAGTTCCTTTCGGGAGATGAAAAGTTTGAATTCAAATATGTCCTGTTTCCCAAAATCAAGGACATGGCCATTAACTACGAAGAGAAAAACCAGCTCATCACCGAGGCCATGGGTCTTCCCAACTGCATCTTCAACCGTGACTACACGCAAGGGTTCATGGATCGCAACCAATATCTGTTCGTCGATCGGGTATTGGCCGCCGCTCGCCTCCAGCAGCTTGCGGCCGCGAACTACCTGTACAACACGCGAGGTG
>JASFHG010000252.1:0-5941 GCA_050123355.1 Planctomycetia bacterium | reverse complement strand
GACTGCTTTCTTGTCCTTTTTCGAAGCCTCTTTATCGTCCTCGTCCTGCATGCCTCCGATCCCGATCCCCACACCGGTCCCCTTGAGCCATTTGAGCACGGGCAGGCAGCGATCGTTCGCATCGACCACGGCAAACCGCAACGTTTTTTTCACCTTCTCGCCATGCGTCTTGAGCCACTTCTCGATGTCCTTGACCTCGCGGAAGCCGACCACGACACAAGCATCGTTTACGTAAACGCACGCCCCTTCCATGCGCACACGCAACACCTTTCCGTCATCCGACGCTTCAAGCGGCAAGAAAAACTCGTTGTCCTGCTCTTCCTTATCCGACTTGGGAAACTCGATTTTTCCGAGCAGCACCGCGCCGGGCAGGTACTCGATCGTCAATCGCTTGGGAGCAACCGCCTCCTCGCCTTTAGCGCCTTTTCCAAGCGTGTTGACCGCCTCCACTCCGCTGCTGAAGAGCGGTACGATCCCGACGCGATAACCCTCTTCACTCTCCAGCGTCACCTTCTTCAAAGGCTCGATCGCCGGGGCAGGGGCCGGCTTCTCGGGCACGGCAAAAGTCGACTCGGCTCGCAGGGTCTGGGAGTCGCCATCTTTTTTGAGGGTAAGAACCACCTTGGCCTTCGCTTTCGGCGGGGCGGGCTCCTGGGCTACCACCGAAATACTAGCGATTATGGCGAAACTAAGGGCAAGAACGGTACAAAAGAGAAAGCGGTATCGTTTCATGGGACGATTCCTTTCCATAGAGTTGAAACCAAAGAGTTATTGATCTGACAGTACCAATAGCCAAAAACGTAAGCTACCACCCTTACCGGTTGACTCGGCAGCCCGAAACTCTGTCACTCCCTATCTCGTTCGCTCTCCGCCGGAAAATCTTTGTAACAAAGTTCCCCAAAAACAGGCCGCTTAGAGTCTATCCGAAAACCTCAGTTAGCCCGGCTGCCTGCGGCCGGAAATGCATCGAAATCCCGTCGCAGGCGACGGGGCTAACATTGAATGAAATAGGTTTTCGGATAGGCTCATTTTATCGCATGGGGGGAGAATAATACAAGAACCTCAATAAAAACGCGCCCTCCTGCGGACGCAAGGCGATAGAAATCCAAGAATTCCGTATTTTCTGGATCGCTATAGCAGCAAATCACCTTACAGACACCCCCCTTAGGTACTAATCACCAAAACAACGTTGCTCAAACCCATCCTTTGTACTACGATTATAATGGGAGTTCTGATACACTTAACCAGATGCTCCTCACTATATATCTTAACAAAACGTAAAAACCACGAAGAGCACTTTACATGTCCAAAGCTTCTATCGGATTCCTTGGAGCCGGTCGGATGGCGACCGCAATTGCCGCCGGACTGGTCCGCACCAAGCGATACCAACCAGATCAAATTACCGCGGCCGATCCCAACGAGGCATGCCGCACCCAATTTCAAAGGATAACCGGGGTTGAGGTGATCGTCGAAAATCAGGCCGTCGTCGAAGAGGCCAACACGATCATCCTCGCCGTCAAACCACAAAACGTCAAAACGGCTTTGACTCCATTACGGGGAGCATTGTCCCATGATAAACTGATCATTTCGATCGCGGCCGGGATTACCCTCGCCGATCTCGAATCGGCATCCGGTGGACGTGCTCGACTGGTTCGGGTCATGCCCAACACACCCTTTTTGGTCGGACAGGGCGCGGCCGGGTATTGTCTTGGGGAATCGGCAACCGAAGAAGACGCGCAACTCGTCGAACGGCTCTTCGACGCCGGCGGACTCATCACGCAGGTTCCCGAATCGGTCATGAACGCCGTGACCGGCCTTTCGGGCGGCGGACCGGCCTACGCTTTTTTGATGATCGAAGCGCTCAGAGACGGAGGAGTTCGGATGGGACTCGCGCGAGATGTGGCAACACGGCTCGCCGCCCAGACGATCTTGGGAGCGGCCACGATGGTTTTGGAAACCAGCCAACACCCGGGCCAACTGAAGGACCAGGTCACCAGCCCCGGCGGGTCGACAATCGCCGGACTCGAAATACTCGAAACGGACGGCGTTCGCGGATCCCTGATGCGTGCCGTACAAACCGCCACGATCCGAGCAGGCGAATTGGGAGAATAGAAAACAGGGTCATAACAACCATCTCTTCCGAACAACACGAAACATAAGTAAGGAAACAAGGATGTCGCTTTTTGAAAACGACCAATATCGATGGCGAGAAACCTACTTTGTCCAATTTCCGGCAAAAAATCGACCCGGCTTGGAAAAGATGCGGCAAGCGCTTTCGATGGTGAGCGACCGCTTCGAATTCACGGACATGAGAGCTGACGAAAACGAGCTTTTCGAATCGTTGACCCTGCTCGCTTCCGATGATTATGCGGCCGTCGACGTTTGTTACACTTCGGGCGAAGAGGTACTCGAAAACGCGGTCGCTTTCGCCGACGAGGCCATCACGATCGGCGTCTCGCCCGAGGATCATAAGCGATTGGAAAAACTCAAGAAGTACGACGCTCGTTTCGACGTCCTTCACTTCGAACAAATTACCGACAGCTTTGACGAAGAGGACGAACTGGGAGGCATGCTCGACCCGAGCGCGCTCCTGCTCGTACTCGACGCCTTGGCCGAACTGACCGGCGGCATCGCCGTCGATCCCCAAAGCGGAACCCTTTTTGGGTGATTTCATGAGGCATGCATTGCGAATGGCTCATAATGCCAACGCCTCTAAAACTCCCCCTTAACATAACATATATACCGCCAAACTTGACTGTACGTAACTTGAGCACTACCTGGTGAACCCCTTTCTACCTGTCCCCAAAATTGGTAGCTTCACAATTGGCCGATTCACTGCATCATGCTCCCAACTGTGGTAAAACATCATAGCAAAAACCATGACCCAACTTGCAAGAACTCCCCAAAGCGCGATCAACACGATGGTCCGCGACAATATCTACAAGGCCGTTATTAACGTACTCTCCGAACAAGGAGTCAAGGCGTTCACGATGGAACGTGTCGCCGAAGAGGCCGGCATCGCCAAAGGCAGCATCTACAACCACTTCAAAAACAAGGAAGACCTGCTCCGCTTTGTCTATCGCCAAACGGTCGACCCCGTCAAACAACAGGCGGAATTGGCGATGCAACAAGCTCCCTCGTGTGCCGGGAAACTTTGGGCTCTCATCGAAACCTGGTTCTGCGGCATCATCGACAATCGCGTGATGTTCGAATTCCTCATCCACGACCGATCGATCAACCGAATGCTCGATCGGGTCCCGGACCGGGCTCGCGACATCTGCATCGACCAGGCACATCAGGTGTTCCACGAAGGGATCGATAAAGGCGAATTTCGTTCCGATTTCTCGGCACTATTGCTGGCCGAGATCCTCTTCGGCGCGACATCCGACGTGGTCACCTATAAAGTGGCTCGTGGCGAAAAGGTCGACCTTCAAGGTGTCATCAAAGCCATCAACGAAGTCTTCCTCAACGGCGTCCTCGCTGAAAAATAAGACGCCTCCACAAACCCCAAAACACGGGAGGAGTGTATCATGAAAAAGCTCGCTTGCTTCATGCTGTTGTTCATGGTCACGGCCGTTCATGCCGATGCGCCCAAGCCGAAAGAAAACTCCTCGACCCCCGACAAGGATCGTGTCGTCGCCACGGTACTCGGAAAAGAAATCAAAGCCAAAACCGCTCGAAACGGCGACGAATTATTCTCCGCTATCTTCCTCCCCTTGGTCAAAAAGTTCGCCAAAGACAATAAGATCGAAGTGACGGATGAGGACAAAGACAAACTGATCCAGGGAATCAAGGCCCTGGCAAAGGATCCGAAATCCGACTTCCAATACGAAGGCATGCTCCTGCTGAAACAGTCCTTGCTGACCACCTTGCTCAAAGACCCGACCCTCACCGTCAAGGAGCAAGAGACCAAAAAGGCCGAACTCCAAAAAGTCGAGAAAGAACTCGAAGATAAATGGAACGAATATCGTCGGCGATGCGACGTCTTCGTCTTGCTATGGAAAGTCAACCAAGTACTCTACGAAAAACACGGCGGCCGCGTGAGTTTTGAAGAGGTCATCAACCTGCCGACCGACGCCTATCGCGACTTCCTCAAAGACCAGCTCAAGCAAGGCTCGTTCGAGATCCTCGACAAAACGTACGAGCCCCAACTGTGGCAGTCTCTGGAAAACGAAAAGAAACGCCACTATTGTCCGAAAGGAAAAGAGCTCGAAACGCTCAAACCGTTTTGGATCAAGGCACTGGACCCGAAAACCGACGAGAAGAAAGACGACGCGTCTTAGAGCCTATCGAGCAAATAGAGTCCGATCGTAAGACTGCGGGAATAACGAATGTCTGCTTCTATTTTCTCTGCTGGCCACTCAACTGGTTTGACCATAATATTTTCGGTAGCGACCCCGCGGCAAGCAACTTACCGCTCATGGAACTCAGCGAATAGTTCCCCCCAAGCCGAAATTGGGCCGCGAAGCATGCCCTATTTTGGTTCGGAACTCACCAAAAAGCGACGAGCAAGCTCGACGGCTAAAAAAGACAACTCCAACCCTTACGGCTGAGCCGGGGGCAGGGGGACGATCTCCAGCTTCGGACCGCCGGGCGGGACCGCCACCGGCAAGGCTCCCAGCGGCGGAGCTGCTTCGACCGGCATCTGCCAGCCGCCACCCAGGGCGCGATAAAGAAGAATCACGTTGTTCACCACGTTCGCCTCGCTCTGAACCAACTGGTTCTGATAGGTCAAAAGCGATCGCTGCGAATCGAGCACGCGTTGGAAGTCCATCGTTCCTTGCTCGTAACGCTTCTGTGCAACCTCGACCGCCCGGCGATAGGACTTGACCGTCTCGCTCAGATAAGAATGACGCTCTTGCTCCCGCAGATACCCGGCCAGCGAGTTGTCGACCTCTTCGGCCGCCTGGAGAACCGTCTCTTGATAGTTGGCGATCAACTGACGCTGGGCAAATTTTTGGGCCTCGATATTACACGTGTACTTGCCAAAGTTCAAAATATTCCACCGCACACTCGGACCGATACCCGCGTTGATACTCTCGGACTGGAAAACCTGGTTGAAATCTTGTGCATCGAGCCCAAACGTGCCGGTCAGGGAGAACATCGGATAGAGATCGCCCACCGCCGCACCGACTCGGGCCGTCTGGGCCGCGACCCGCCGCTCTGCTTGACGGATGTCAGGCCGTCGCCGCAAAAGCTCGGCCGGGATACCGGTCGCAACTCGCTTCGGAGCTTGAGGGATCGGTCGAGCCACCTTCATCAACTCGTCAACCTCTCCGATCGGCGCTCCGAGCAGAACGCTCAGCCGGTTGACTGCCTGACGATAGCCGAGCTGGAGACCGGGCATCTCCGACTTCGAGCTCATCAGGTTTGCACGAGCCTGCGCCGTGTCGAGTTCACTCACCTTCGCGGGAAATTTCTTCTCGGTGATATCGAGCGTCCGCTGCTGGGCCCGAATATTTTCCTCGACCACCGCCATCCGCTGTTGATACGCCCGCGCGTTGACATAATTTTGTGCCACGTCGGCGAGAAGAATGATCAACGTGTTTCGATAAAGCTCGACATCCGCCCCGATATCGGCGTCGGCCGCCTCGACCAGCCGTTTCAGCCGCCCGAAAACGTCGATCTCCCAGTTCAGATTCGTCCCCCACGACCACAGCTCGTTCGTCAGATCGACGATCCCACCCGGTCCAAACGTTCCACCTGTCGAATCGGACCGTTTTTGGTAATAGTAAGAGCCATCGGTATCAATTTGCGGGAAGAGGCTCGACCGGACCGTCCCTAATTTTGCCCTGGCTTCGCAAATTCGCAGGGCTGCCTCTCTTAACGAAAGGTTCTGCGAGACGGACCGGCGCACGAGGTCGTCGAGAATCGGGTCATTGAAGCCCTGCCACCAGTAGGCCAGCTCGGTACAGTCGATCGGTGCTTCCTGGATCGGGGA
>JASFHG010000251.1:0-5950 GCA_050123355.1 Planctomycetia bacterium | reverse complement strand
CGGGCGATGCGAACGGTGACGGGCAGGTCGACGCGTCCGATGCGACGATCCTCGCCGGCAACTGGCAAGCAAGCGGTGCCACCTGGTCGATGGGCGACTTCAACGGCGACGGCTCGGTCGATGCGTCCGACGCCACCATCCTCGCCGGCAACTGGCAAGCCGGCACCGCCTCCAACACCGTCCCCGAGCCGGGGTGTGTGGCTTTGTTGGCAATGCTGATGGCGGCGGGAATGGTTTTTGTGTCGAGAAAATGGCGGTTCAAAGCGACGAGCAAGCTCGACGGCTAAAAGGTGCGTCGCGACGCATCCTACAATGCTACCATTAAAAGAATCACCACGAAGGTCTGCCATCGACCACAAGTGGACGGGAAAAAATCTCGCTCCCGCGTCAGCGACCAACGGGAGCGGGTCTTTACGCCGGTGCGTTCAGCACCGAACTAAAACAAGCCGATGACGTTGCCGGATTCGTCGATGTCGATCATCTCGGCGGACGGGACTTTGGGGAGTCCGGGCAGGGTCATGATGTCGCCGGCGAGCACGACGACAAACCCGGCACCGGCCGCGACCTTGATGTCTCGGAGCGGGACGTCGAAGTGCTTTGGGTGTCCTTTCAAACCGGGATCGGTTGAGAAGGAGTACTGGGTCTTCGCGATACAGACCGGCAAGTTGCCGTAGCCCAGCTCTTGAAAGCGTCGGAATTTGTTCCGCAGCTTCTTATCGGCCAACACGTCGGTAGCGCCATAGATTTCGCGGCAGATGATGCCGACCTTTTGCCACAGGCTGCACGAATCGGGATAGAGCAGATGGAAATCGGTCTGCGTTTGCTCGACCACCTCGACGACCGCCTTCGCGAGTTCCTCGGCCCCTCGAGCACCTTGCGCCCAGTGGTCCGACTCGACCATCTTCACGCTCAGATAGGCACATTTATCCTTGATGAACTGGATCTCTTCCGGGGTGTCCGTCGAGAACTTGTTGATCGCCACGACGACGGGCAGCCCGAAGCGGTGGACATTTTCGATATGTTTTTTGAGGTTCTCGACGCCCTTTTTCAAAGCCTCTTCATTCGGTTTGCTCAACTCGTTCATCTCGGCCCCGCCGTGCATCTTGATAGCGCGGACCGTCGCGACGATCACCACCGCATTGGGATGGATACCCGACTTTCGGCACTTGATGTTGAAGAACTTCTCGGCCCCCAGATCGGCGCCGAACCCGGCCTCGGTGACCGTGTATTCGGAAAGTCGCATGGCGGCTTTGGTCGCAATGACACTATTACAGCCGTGGGCGATGTTCGCGAACGGCCCGCCGTGGATGAAGGCCGGATTATTCTCGAGCGTCTGGACCAGATTCGGCTTCATGGCATTTTTCAATAGGACGGTCATCGCACCGGCCGCTTTCAGATCGGCGGCCGTGACCGGTTTTCGGTCATAGGTTTCGGCAACGATAATCTTTCCGAGTCGCTCTTTCAGCTCACGGATCGACTCGGAGAGGCACAAAACGGCCATAACCTCGGACGCAACGGTGATGTCGAACTGACTCTCGTGCGGGATGGAGTTGGAAATACCGCCCATCCCGATCACGATGTTTCGCAGCGCCCGATCGTTCATGTCGATGACACGTCCCCATCGCACACGTCGGGGATCGATCCCGAGCTTGTTGCCCTGGTGCATGTGGTTATCCATCATCGCGGCGAGCAGGTTATGCGCAAGCTCGATGGCGTGGATGTCGCCGGTGAAGTGGAGGTTGATGTCCTCCATGGGGATGACTTGCGAATAGCCGCCACCGGCCGCTCCACCTTTCATGCCGAAGCAGGGGCCCATCGACGGCTCGCGCAGACAGACGGCCGTCTTTTTCCCGAGTCGGTTCAGTGCATCGGTCAAGCCGATCGAGGTGGTGGTCTTTCCTTCGCCGGCAGGCGTCGGCGTGATGGCCGTGACGAGGATGAGCTTGCCCTGTTTTCGTTCGGCAAGCCGATCGCACAGATCGAGCGAGATCTTCGCCTTGTACGGTCCGAAATGTTCCAGGTCTTTGTGGCTGATGCCCAGCTTTTTGGCAATCTCATCGATCGGTTTGATCGAAGCCTGACGTGCAATTTCGATATCGGGCGGGAGTTTTTGTGACGACGATTTGTTCATGACGATCCTTTCCATTCGGGTCTATTTTGACACTTTCTTGCATCCCCTAGAACTTCGTCCCCTAAAACTTTTCACGTCCCCTAGAATTTCTGCAACCATATACGAAAACTGGCTTCATAGCCTGCTTGAAACGCAAACAAGCATATGAAACCAGTTTTACCATGACGTGGCCGGTGGCCACAATCAAAAAATCCAAAAATTAGAGAGCGGCCAGCTTCTCGATCAGGTCGACGCTACGGTTGCTGTAGCCGACTTCGTTGTCGTACCAGCTGAGGACCTTGACCATGTTGTCGCCGACGACGGTGGTCCAGTCGGGGACGAAGATCGAGCTGAGCGGATCGCCGACAATGTCTGCCAGAACGATCGGGTCTTCGTTGTAGCCCAGGATGCCCTTCAATTCGCCTTCGGCCGCTTCCTTCATCGCCGCGTTGACCGCGTCTTTCGTTACCGGCTTGGACGTTTCGACGACCAGGTCGACGACACTTCCGGTCGGGGTCGGAACTCGCATCGACATGCCGGTCAGCTTGCCTGCCAGGTCGGGAATGACCAGACCGACCGCTTTGGCCGCGCCGGTGGTGGTCGGGATCATGTTCGTCGCCGCCGTACGGGCACGATAGAGATCCTTGTGCGGGAAGTCGAGGACGACCTGGTCGTTGGTGAACGAGTGGATCGTCGTCATCAGACCCTTGACGATACCGAACTTTTCGTGAAGAACCTTGGCGACCGGGGCCAAACAGTTCGTCGTGCAGCTCGCGTTCGAGACGCATTTGTGGTCGGCGGTCAGTTCCTTGTCGTTGACACCCATCACACAGGTCATGTCCGGGTCGGTCGCCGGAGCACTGATGACGACCTTCTTCGCTCCTGCGTCGAGGTGGCTATCAAAGCCGGGCTTGTCGGCCGTCTTCGGAGCGCGGAACGCGCCCGTGCTTTCGAGAATGACTTCTGCACCCAGCTTGGCCCACGGCAGTTCGGCCGGGTTGCGGACTTCCATCGCCTGGATCTTCTTGCCGTTGACGATCAGATTCTCGTCATCATACTCAACCGTGCCGGGGAAACGGCCGTGAGTACTGTCATACTTCAAAAGCGTTGCAAGGGTCTTGTTGTCGGTCAGGTCGTTGATACCAACGACTTCAAACTTTTCCGGTTGTGCCATCAGGCAACGGAACGTGATACGTCCGATACGACCGAAACCATTAATTCCTACCTTGATTGCCATAAAAAATCTCCTTTTTCGATTACGCCTCTTCCAAACCGGAATAAGCAAGCCAAATATGGACGGTATATGTATATACTGTGTACGATAAACCGGGTATTATACTAATCTCTTCCCCAATCGACAATGACCGAGCGGGAAGATTGAAGGGAGAAGGGTGAAGTTTGAAGATTCGGCTTTTTAGCCCTTTTACTTCACTTTTCCCTTTCCAAACGTACCTTTCAAACTTCAAACTTCACCCTTCAAACTTCCAAAAATGTCCCGATCCGACCGTCGAGACTGGCAACTCCCCCCCGGCGTGGTGCCCGGCACGTGGGAATATATTGCAAGTCGTGATATAGCAGACGATTACGACGAATATTTTGCCATCCACCCGATGTTCGACCTCGACGAGGCAGTCCTCCAACGATGGTTCACCACGCCAGGCGTTCTGATCGATTTCGGCTGCGGGACCGGCAGGGCCCTGATGCCGTTCGCCCGGCAGAATTTCCGGTGCGTCGCGTTGGACCTCTCACTGCCGATGCTTCACGTGGTGGGAGAAAAGGCCGAGATGGATGGTCTCGAAATCGATCGGGTCTGCGCCAATCTGGTCGACCTCGACTGTTTGGCCGACAATTGGGCCGACTATGCTTGCTGCCTGTTCAGCACGCTCGGGATGATCGATGGTGCCGAAAACCGTCTCGCCGCGCTGCGAGGGATCCGAAAAACTCTTAAAAACAAGGGTATTTTCGTCCTGCACGTCCACAACGCGTGGCACCACCTCCGCTATCGCCAGGGCCGCCGCCGATTCCTCCGCGACCTGCCCAACCGACTGCTCCCCGGCCGGGTCAGCACCTTTGGCGACCGGACCTACGCCTACCGAGGCCTCCCGCGGATGTTCTTGCACGCCTTCTCGAAACGCGAACTGACCAACCTTCTCCATCAAGCAAGCTTCACGATCGAAGAGACCATACCTCTCGGACTCCCCAAAGAAAATCGACATGAACCGCTCTCCCGCCCGTGGCTCTTCCCGCGACTTCGCGCATACGGCTGGATCGTCGTCTGTCGAACGCGATGATTAACGCACACCCATTTAGCTCTTAAGTGGGGTACTTTCTGCCGTTTTTCCATGCCTAGTCTGATTATGTGGGCTGATTTTTCCATCTTTCCGGTTGCACCTTTTTTCACCAGGTGTCACTACTTGCATCAAAAGGGGAGCGAGGTGATAATCAGGTTTGCGTAACTTGCGCAATATAAATGTTTTCCGTATTTTCAGGCGACCCCTCTGCTTCGCCGGCACTACAAAGGAATAGCGACCATGAAACGATTCTTCCTCACCTTGCTCTGTATTACCCTCCTCTCTTACTTCTCGCTCTCTGCACTCGCCGACGACACGAAAGATGCCTCGGCCGACACCAAAGCCAAGCAGACCAAAAAAGTAGACAAAGAGACCAAAAAAGATGACGCCCAAAAAGATAAAAAAGACGGCGACAAAAAATGTGACAAGAAAAAAGACGGCGACAAAAAGAAAGTAAAGAAAGACAAACCCACGAAGGAAGATGCCAAGAAGGACGACAAGAAAAAAGACGCGAAAAAGGCTCCCAAGAAAGACGAGCCGAAAACGGTCGACGTCGAGAAAGACGACATCCACCTGAGCGTCAAACTCAAGGGCGTCTTCGAAGCCCGCAAGGCGACGGAAATCAAACTCGAGCCGGAACAATGGAGCAAGTTCCAAATTCTTCGCGTGGCTGAACATGGCGCGAAAGTAAGCCGCGGCGATCTTCTGGTCGCGTTCGATCCCGAGGATCTCGACGAAGCGATCGCCAAGGGTCGACGTTCGCTGGCGGTTGCCCGTCTCAATCACCAAAAAGCCGAAAAGGAATACGAGGTCTACAAAAAAATCCTGCCGACCAACAAAAAGGCGGTAGCCCGTGCGGTCAAGGAATTGCTTGAAGATCAAAAGTGGGATCGGGACTACAACTGGAAGTTCGAAGACGAAATTCCCGCACTGCAGAAAAAGTACGACGAATTCTCGGTCGAGGCTGCTCGTGCCGAGTATGAACAGCTCAAAAAAATGTACGAAGCGGACGATATCACGGAAGAGACCGAAGAGCTGATCCTCAAGCGGACCAAGCTCATGATGGAAGTTGCCGAATTCCGCTATCGCATGGCAGAAGCCGAATATAAATATGGTCAAAAATACGGAATCGCCCGCGAGAAACGGGATCGCGTTGAAGATCAATTTGCCCGAAAGCTCAGCGTTGAGACCCGCGTCGCGCTCTTCCCGCTGGCTGTCCAGCTCAAGAAGCTTGCGATGGAGAAAACGCGAATCGACTTCAAGGAGCTCGAAAAGAAGTTCAAGGAGCTCCAAGCCGACCGTAAGCTGATGACGATCAAGGCCCCGTGCGACGGAATCGTCTACTATGGCAGTTGCACCAACGGCAAGTGGAACGGCTCGACCTCCACCGCATTGGTAAAAGACAAAGCCGTCGCGGCCAAGAAACCGTTCATGACGGTCGTCAACACCGAGCTGCTGCAAGTCCGCTCGACCGTCCCGGAAAAGGATCTCCCGCTGGTCCGCGAGGGTCTCAAGGCGACGGCCCGAGCGACGGTCATGCCCGAGAAAC
>JASFHG010000250.1:0-5968 GCA_050123355.1 Planctomycetia bacterium | reverse complement strand
CTTGATAATACAAGCGACTATTTGCTATCTCTTAAGCAAACCCTTAAAAGCAATCCCCGAATCATATCGTCTCATCTCCCCAGCCACCGTTTGGATTTTGATGATCCCGTTATGGAATCTCATTTGGAACTTTTTTATTGTCTCCAAAATATCCAACTCACTGAGGATGTTTGCCGAAGCACAAAATAATTCATCCGAAGGAAATTGCGGCAAAACCTACGGCTTGATCGCATGTGGACTCTCGCTCGCTGCAATCGCACTTTTGATCTTACCAAGACTATTCCACGTCAACCTCGCTCTGGAAGCTTTTCTCACAAAATCCACCGCGATCGCAATTTTCGCCTCCGCCGCTTCCTTGATCCTTTATCTCATCATGATCAACTCGATTGCCGATCGCCTAAAAGCAAACTATAAATCGCCACCCGAAGACACCACACACAGAACTTCTCCCTAATAACCGTACTCAAAGCTTAAAGACCCATGAGCCTAATGCCAAACTTGATACCGCTTGGACTGTTCGTCCACCAAAACCTCCTCTTCGCAAAAGAAGGCGGGGATATTGGAGCCGGTTTTGCACTCATCGCTTTTATGATCCTTGGAGGAATTCTTCTTGTCCTGCTGGCAATCCAGGCAGTCATCTGCTCTTTTTTAAGCAGGCCATTAAAATTGATCCCGGAATCACACCGTTTTCTCTCTCCGGGCGATGTTTGGATTTTAATGTTCCTGCTTTTTAATCCCATTTCCAACTTCTTTGTTATTCTAAAAATATCCAACTCGCTTAAAGCATTTGCAGAAGCACAAGGCAACTCAACCAGAAAAGATTACGGGAAACCTGTCGGCTTGATCGCTTGCTCCTTTTTGGTCGTCGCGTTTTTATTTCTCATCTTGCCAATTCTATTTTCAGCATCTTCAAGCTTTTTAAATTACGCAATACTATTCGTTTTAGCCTCCCTCACCTTCTTGATTATTTACATCGTACAAGTTAACCTAATCGTGGGCAGCCTACAAATAGCAACAAAACACCACCATGATTGAGATACCACGTATGGAACTTCTATTCAATAATCAACGTTTAACAAATTCTCCATAAATTCGATGCCAAACTTAACGCCACTTGAACTGCTCGCCCACCAAAACCTTCTCTTCGCACATGAAGGCGGGGACATTGGAGGTGCTATTTTCTCCGCATTCCTACTGATTCTTGGAGGAACTTTTTGTGTCTTTCTGATCATCCAAATTACCACTTGCATTTGCTTGAATGACAACTTGCAAATAATTCCTAAGGAATACCATCAGACCTCTTCGGGCCGCATCTGGCTTTTAATGATCCCATTCTTTCACGTTCTCTGGAACTTTGCTGTCTTCCCTCAAATATCCAATTCGCTCCGAAAATGCGCAGAGGCAAAGAGAAACCAAACGTTGGACTGTGGCGAGGCCTTGGCGTGGCTTATTTGCTGCTCAAATATTGCCTATCCCATTCTGCTATTTTTATTCTGGCCGCTTGGCATCCTCGTCGGGCTACTTTCCCTCCTGTTCTTGATCATTTATCTCCTCAAGGTGAATCATGTCAGCAACCTATTGAAAAACAATGCCGACGGCCCTAGCTCTGATTGAAGCCTGCAATTGCCGAAATGGGCCTGTTTTGCTATAGTGCCGAAGCAAACCCTGGCCCGCAATAACTGAACACAAAACACCGAACACTTTTTGATGAAACGCATACTCCATATCATACCGACGTTCGACCGAGGGGGGGCCGAGAAACAGATGTGCATGTTGGCGGCCGGGCTGCCTAAGAACGAGTTCGACGTACATGTCTGTGCCCTGACGCGAGGGGGGCCGCTGGCCGAAAAACTGGACGAGGCCGAAATCCCCTACCACGTGATCGGCAAGCGACTCAAGGCCGACCCGATCGCTTGGTGGCAACTGCGCAGCCATATCAAATCGCTCCGGCCTGACCTGGTGCATACGTGGATCTACGCGGCCGACGTCTATGGCCGGACCGCGGCGATTACTTGCGGTGTGAAAACGCTCGTTACAGGCCTGCGATGTGTCGACCCGTGGAAAAGCGGCTCGCAACTGGCGATCGACCGTCGCCTGGCACGCCGGACCGCACGTCTGGTCGCCAATAGCCAGGGCGTGAAAGATTTCTATGTCGAAAAAGGGCTCCCTGCCGAAAAGATCGACGTCATCCAGAACGCGATCGACCCGCTACCACCGACCGATTTGACTCGCGACGCGCTGCTCGACGAGGTGGGGATCACGGAAGAAAACGGGAAACGGCCACGACTGGTTGGGCTGGTCGGACGGCTCTGGCCCCAGAAGCGTGTAAAGGACGCGATCTGGAGCACCGACCTGCTGAAGGTGGCACGCGGTGACGTGCATCTGCTGATCATGGGTGACGGCCCACAACGCGACCAGCTGATGAAGTATCGCGATCAGGTCGAGATCCGCGACCGGGTCCACTTTCTCGGCGAGCGGGCGGACGTCGGGCGGATCGTCCCGCTATTGGACATGCTCTGGTCGTCCAGCGGTTACGAAGGGCAATCGAACGCGATCATGGAAGCGATGTCCACCGGCGTACCGGTCGTCGCCTCCGACATCCCCGGCACACGCGACCTGATCACGCACGGCAAAACCGGACTGCTCTTCCCGGTCGGCGATCGGGCCGCATTGGCCAAGGAGGCAAACGGCCTGCTGAAAAACCCTGATCTGGCTCGACAGATCGGCGAGGCCGGCCGCACCCTGATGGTGACCGAGTTCGCCGTCCCAACCATGCTCGACCGCTATGCGACCCTCTATCGTCAACTTTTTAGTCGGTGCTAACGCACCACTTGGAAACCCGTTTCCGTTGGGCGCTGGTACGTTTTCAAAATACTTTTAGCCGCCGAGCTTGTTCGGCGCTTAAAAAGCGTATTAACACTTCAAAACGACGAGCAAGCTCGACGGCTAATATGCCGATTGTAGCAATATACAAAGTACTGCTGTCCCAAGCCCCCCATACAGGGCCACCTACCTTAAAAAGCTTTCGGAGAAAGCGTGGAAAATAGTAGAATTCCCCCAGCGCGGGTGGTATAATTACCGTATGGCAACAGAGACCCCTCCTAAACCGATACCGTCGGAACCGGTAGCGAATTTTGATGACTGGACGCCTGCCGATACGGTCGTCGATGCGCGACTCTCTCAGACGCGGCGTCAACTCCGGAGCGTCGACCTTGCGGCCGGACTGCTTTGGTTGGCGTGCGCGACGATCGTCTGGTTCCTGTTCTTCGTGATCCTCGACCATTGGGTCTTCACCGACGGACTCGGTTCGTTCGGACGCTGGGTCATGTTGCTCGGCTATCTTTTCGGCAGCGCAACCTTCGCCTTCTTCCGAATCATCCGTCCGTTACTCCATCGTGTGAACCCGATCTACCTCGCCCATCGCATTGAGCAGATCGACACGTCGGCAAAGAACAGCCTGATCAACTTCCTGTTGTTGCGTCGTACGAAAGAGGCGGTCGCCCCGGTGGTTTTCGACGCGGTGAAAGCAAAAGCAGCCGGTGACATCCAAAAGGTCGATCCCGAAGACGCGATCGACTGGGGCCATGTCCTTCGGATCGCTTACCTGTTCACGGCCCTGTTTGCCATCGGAGCCATTTATCAAGTCGCTTCGCCAAAGAGCCCGTTCACATCGATCGCACGAGCCTTGTTCCCGTGGTCCGATCGCGCGGCCCCGACACGGGTTACCTTCAGCGACGTCACGCCCGGCAACCTGACGACGTTCTACGGCGAGCGGATCGAAGTGTCGGCCAAAGTAACCGGCCTGCACGACGATGAAATTCCCATGCTTTACTACTCGACCGCCGATAACCAGTTGGTCGAACAACAGGTTCATATGTTTCGGCCGGAGGAAGGCTATCGCTATCAATGCACCATTCCGCCGGAAGAGCAGGGGATCCAACAAAATATTACTTATTACCTTGCGGCCGGCGACGGACGTAGCCCGACCTACACAATCCGTGCCCAGGCCCCGCCTGCGATCGCGGTCGAGTCGGTTCAATATGACTATCCGTCTTACACGCGACAAGAACGAAAAACCGTGACCGGCACGCCCGACATCGTGGCCCTCGAAGGAACGAAAATCACGCTCCGCACGAAGGCCAACCGTACGATCGAACGAGCCAATATCGACCTCGGTTGCGACCACCTTGACGGTATCCCGATGACGGTCGACGATCGGACGGCCACCGGCTCGTGGACTTTACAACTCGAAGAAGATCAAGCCAAAGCGGCCGGCGAACGATCGTACCAAATCCTCTTTACCGACATGGGAGGCAACAGGAACCCGTCGCCGATCCGACACTCGATCCGCATCATCCCGGACCGGATCCCGACCGTCCGCCTGATCAACCCGCCCGACGAAACGATCGAGCTGGCCGAAAATGGACGACTCGAACTGGCTGCCGCGGCCGAAGACCCCGATTTTGGGCTGCGCTCCGTTATGCTTCAGGCCGAACGCAAAGGACAGGGACTCTTCATCCCGCCCATGCTGCGTGTCCCGCTGGACGAAGAAACACCGCCGAAAACCTACAAAGGGACGATCGTCTTCGAACCGCAAAAACTCAACCTGAAGGCGGGCGACGAGGTCGAATACTGGGTCGAAGCGAAAGACATCAAGACCCCCAATGCCAACACGGCCCAAACCGAACGACGCCGCATCCTTATCGTGTCGGAAGAAGACCAACAACAAGGGAACAACGACCAAAACGATCCAGAGCAGAAGAACCCGGAAAATCCCGAGCAGCCCGAGAATCAGCAGCCACAAAACCAACAAGACCAAAACAACGGCGGTGGTGAAGAGCAAGGCGGTGGCGAAAATAATCAGGCTGGTAACGAACAGAACAACCAGAAAAACCAAGGCGAAGAAGGAAATCAAGGCGAAAATCAACAAAACCAAGAAGGTGGCGGTGAACAACAGGCCGGGAACAACCAGCAACAAAATCAAGGTAACCAAGAAGATCAAGGCCAACAAAACCAGGAGGGCGGCGGAGAAAACCAAACCGGCGAGAACCAGCAGAATCAAAACGCCGAAGGTAATCAAGAAAAATCGGGCAATGAGCAAGGAAAAGGAGAGCAGAACCAAAAAAGCGGCGATCAGAACCAAACCGGCAACAATCAGCAACAGCCGAACGAAGGAACACAAGACCAAAACAACTCCCAAGAAGGCCAACCTGGTGACCAGAATCAAAAGGGAAACACCACCGACTCGCAGCAGAAGGGCGCAAAGGGGGATCAAAACGGTCAGGACCAAAATCAGAAGCAAAAGAACACGCCTGACGAACCGATCAACGGCGAGACCAACCCGGGCGACGTTATGGAGAAGGTCCTCCAACAATGCGAGCAAAACGGTCAGGACCAGCCGAAAGACGACTCGCAAAATTCGGAGAAAAACCAGAACCAAAATCAGCCCGGCGATCAACAGAACCAACAAAACGGTGGCGATCAAGACCAGACGGGCAACAACAAACCGAATGTCAATGAATCCGACCAGCCGACCGAAGACTTTCAAAAGAAACCACAAGGAACAGGGACAGACGCCGGCAAGCAACCCAAACCTAACGACCAGCAGGGCACCAAAGAGCCCGGTCAAGAATCGCCCACTCCGACGGATAATCAAAACCAAGAACAGAATCAAACCGGCGAAGGCCAGGACCAAAACACCCCCAATAA
This sequence comes from Planctomycetia bacterium, assembly GCA_050123355.1. Taxonomy (GTDB): domain Bacteria; phylum Planctomycetota; class Planctomycetia; order Pirellulales; family Thermoguttaceae; genus JASFHG01. Next base: position 259 of record JASFHG010000250.1, on the reverse strand, counting down.
AAACGGACAGAAGACGGGCAGCGACAAACCCGACAAACCGACCGACAATGGTTCTGGTACGCCACCAGATGACCAGCAAAACAAAGAACACGGCGAAAGCTACAGACCACCGGATGATGAACCAACCGGTGAAGGCCAAAAGCCAAAATCGCCCGACGATCTCCAGATAAACCAAAGAAAAGAAGGCGATCCCCAAACCGGTGATTCCGAAGGGAACAAACCGGGCGAGGGCAATAAACCGAACCAAACCGGCGACTCC
>JASFHG010000249.1:0-5986 GCA_050123355.1 Planctomycetia bacterium | reverse complement strand
CAGGCAAACACGTCACATAGCCGTCGATTCGGCGGTACCGGTCTTGGGTTGACGATCAGTCGCCAGTTGGTGCGAATGCTCGGCGGAGATCTTACTGCCGCGAGTAAGCTCGGACATGGCAGTACTTTTGCATTCGAAATTAACGTTGGCGATTATGCGATGGTTGAACAACAGCCACGCAAGGAAGCTGAAAAACCCAATGAGGCCGCCATTGCCGCTTCTCAAGCAGCAGCAGGAGAAGGAAAACCGGTATCGCTTGCCGGTCGTATCTTGTTGGTCGAAGATGGTAAGGATAACCAGCGACTGATATCCACCTTGCTTTCCAAGGCGGGCGCGGACGTGGTCATTGCCGAGAACGGGGTGCTCGCGATCGAGAGAATCGAAGAATCGGAACGAACGAACCAGGTCTTTGATCTGGTCTTCATGGACATGCAAATGCCGGTCTGCGACGGATACGAGGCCACGCGACGCCTGCGGCATAGCGGTTGTACCTTGCCGATTATCGCTTTGACGGCCCACGCGATGAGCTCCGATCGTGAAAAATGTCTCAATGCGGGTTGTGACGATTATTTGGTCAAGCCGGTCAACCGGAAGTCGCTTATCGCACTCGCGGCAGCTTATTGCCAAGCTCCCGTTCTGAGCGAAGACGTTTAAATCTGAGCAGTCCCCTGAAAAGAGCCTATTTTGCAGGGATCTTCTATCAAGTCGCTCCTTAGGGGGGAGTCTTGTTTTGTTCTTTTGTACCGAAATGTCCTATTGATCCCGATGTATTTAATGATCGTCGTGCGATCGCAAACGCGGCTTTTCCAGCCGGGTTTGCCGGATTTCCGGCCGCAGAGGGGTTCATTAGCAATGCAGACCTCGATAATAGGACTGGGTAATGAGGTTCTTGGAATGCTGTACTTTTGTCTGCTAGCTTTTCTTGCGAAGTGTGTAATAATAAAGGAGGCAGGTAGAGGTGCGTACTTTTTTGTAGCTTTGAATCGATTATGACGACCGTGATCACCATTTTGGCCCAAATCCGGGAAGAGCATTGGACATCCATTGAAACCCTTATTTGGGTTATTGCCCTCCTTATCGTTCTTGTGGTGGGAAGTTTCGCTATTAGGAAAATTTGTACGAAGTCGATACAACAGGAACTCAAGCCAGAGGAATTGTTGAGAAAATTCCGTGATTCGCATACGAAGGGTGAGCTAGACGACCAAGAATTCCGAAAGATCAAGAGCATGCTGGCAGGACAGATCGGAGATGAGTTAAAGGATAAGGACAACAAGGGTTAGGATGGCTGACCGGTTGTCGAAACACCTCCAATCAGAGGAGCCCTCCCGGATCAGCCGATTGTGACGATCACTTGCGACTGAACCTATCCTGCCAACTGTGCGTAGTAACGGGAGAAGAAAATTTTGCTCGAAACGAGAGAACCAAGAAGATTCAGGGATCGGAATCCTCGAAGTTCTCAAAAGTGGACACGGATGCCCTGTGCCTGACCTCCCACTTCGCTTGGGAAATCAGCACAACCAAATGACTTTGCCTGGCTGACGGCCGACGGGGTCATGAGACGGTTTGAGGAGAGACGGATTCTCGATGCCTCGACCCGATCGAGCGATACACCTAGGAATTTACCCAAACACAGCCTTCTTAGGGAGAGATGAGGAAGGTTGGTGTCAGTGATCGCCGAAAGGATTGAGAATGCCTTCAGGACGGGATATAAGCTCCGGACGACGGGGTAGTGATAACGCAAAGAAAAACGCTTTTTGCTCCTTCTGTAAAAAGAGCTATCGCGACGTAGGACCGCTGGTCGAAGGTCCGGACGATGTCTACATCTGTAACGAGTGTATTGACCTCTGTCAGTCGATCCTCGAGCAAGAACGCCGCCGCCGCGGCAGCGAAAAACCGCTCTTTGCCAGAATTCCGACCCCTCGTGAGATTGTCGAAAAGCTCAACGAGTATGTGATCGGACAAGAACAAGCGAAACGAGTGCTGGGGGTCGCGGTTCACAGCCATTACAAGCGACTGCTCCACGGTGAAACCAATTCGGACGTCGAACTGGACAAGTCGAACGTCCTGCTCATCGGCCCGACCGGGTCCGGAAAAACACTCCTCGCACAAACCCTCGCACGTATTCTCGACGTTCCCTTCGCGATCGGCGACGCGACCACGCTTACCGAAGCGGGTTACGTAGGCGAAGATGTCGAGAACCTTTTGTTGAAGCTGCTCCATGCGGCGGACTTCGATGTCGAGTCGGCCCAGCGGGGTATCCTCTACATCGACGAAATCGATAAGATCGGAAAGACGAGTCAAAACGTCTCGATCACACGTGACGTCTCGGGTGAAGGCGTCCAGCAGGCACTTCTCAAAATGCTCGAAGGGACCGTTGCCAACGTCCCGCCCCAAGGGGGTCGAAAGCATCCTGAACAACAGTATATCCAAATCGATACGAGCAATATCTTGTTTATTGTCGGCGGTACGTTTGTGGGAATCGACAAGATCATCGGTCAGCGTCTCGGCAAAAAGACGATCGGATTCTCGCAGAAGCGTACCGAAAATGAAGAGAAGGAAGTCGGTGAACTTCTCGCTCAGGTCACCAGCGACGATATTCTCGAGTTCGGCCTCATCCCCGAATTGGTCGGACGTATGCCGGTGGTGACGTCGTTGGCTCCGCTCGATACCGAATCGCTCATTCGCGTATTGACCGAGCCGAACAATGCCTTGGTGGCCCAATACAAGACCATGTTCGGTATGGAAGAGGCTGAGCTGGAGTTCACCGACGGGGCGCTCCGTAAGGTCGCCGAATTGGCCCAAGAGAAAGAGACCGGAGCCCGCGGGCTGCGATCGGTCGTCGAGGGGATCATGATCGACATCATGTTCGAGCTCCCCGACCAGCCGCCCGGAAGTCGTTACCTGATCACCGAGGACATTGTCACGGGCCAAGATCGGCTCTTCCCGGCGATCCACGAGAAAAAGACGGCCTAATTCCCCAAAAATAGGCCTAATAAACTATTCCCTCCCTATGCACCGCAGTCGCTTCAAGGATAGAATCGACTGCGGGTTTTATTTTATAAGAGGACAGAAAATAGAGGGAACCGCAGAATATCGAACAAGGAATGTCGAATGTCGAAGGAAGGAGCTTCCGCTCCAATATAGACTTTACCTTGGTGCGGTAGCACCCCACTTCATCATTCGACATTCCTTGTTCGATATTCTGCGGTTCCTCCCCTCTGTCCTCTGTTATCTGTCCTCTGTTATCTTGCAACCATGCGTTCCCACAAACGACCGACTGACGAAAATGCAACTCCGAAAACGCCGGCGGGTAACGTGCCGGAGAAGTTGATCCGGCAGTATACCGAGATCGCTCGCCTGGCCGGTGCGCTGGCCCATGAGATTAAGAACCCCCTCTCGACCATTCGGCTGAATATGGAACTGTTGGCCGAGGATTTCGAAGAGGCCGAGACGCCACGCGACAAGCGGACGATCCGAAAGATCCGTGTCGTTCAGGCCGAGTGCCAACGGCTTCAGAACCTGCTGGACGATTTCCTCAACTTTGCGAAGGTCCGCCAGCTCAACAAGCGGCCTTCCAACCTCAACGAAGTACTCGCCGCCACGATCGACCTCTTCCGACCCCAGGCCGAAGCGGAGGGGATCGAGGTGCTCACCTATTTCGACGCCGACCTGCCGACGATCCATATCGATCGGGAGGCGTTCCATGGCGCGATCCTCAATCTGCTGATCAACGCGGAGCAGGCGCTCGAAGAGGGAGGGCAGATCGTCGTCCGAACCTATACCATGTCGGACGGCGTGGGCATCGACCTGATCGATAACGGCTGTGGCATGGACTCGGAAACCTGTTCGCAGGTGTTCGACGCGTTCTTCTCGACCAAGAGCGGCGGGTCCGGCCTCGGTCTGCCGACGATGCGAAAAGTGATCGAGGCACACAACGGTACGATTTTCGTCCAGAGCGAGCCGGGGCTCGGAACCCAATTTTCGATCAAGCTCCCTTTCCCGCCCCGTTTATCGGCCGGGGATAATAAAAGCGAGGAATCGGAAGAGAGTTAAGCTGTTTAGCGGTCGAATAGAATTCGACGTTTTTTGTGAAATTTTGTTCGCGTAAAAACAATAGAAAAGAATCACCACAAACGCTTGCCATCGACCAACTGGCAAGGTGGCAAATGTCTTGTTCCCGCACCAGCGCCCAACGGAAGCGAGTTGATACCCTGGTGCGGGAGCACCAACTAAAGGACGTTTCTCATGGCATCCACACCACAACCTCCTCGACAGCCTGCCGGCCGACCTCCGCAGCCGCCCGTCGGACCGGCGCCTACCCCAAAACCTCGCAAGAAAAAGCGTCGATGGTTCTTTCGTTTTTGTTGGTTGGTCCTCGCGATTTTGATTTTGATCGGGCTGCTTCCTTCGATCGCCTCTTTTTCGGCTCCCGTGAGGAACTACCTGCTCTCGAAGGCGGTTCCCAACCTGAACGGAACGATTACGGCGAAAGAGGCCTCGCTTGGCTGGGGGACGCCGATCTCGTTCAAAGGGGTCGAGATCTGTTCGGAAGGTAATATACCGGTGGTCGAAATTGACGAACTCCAAGGAACTCGGCCTCTCTGGAAAATGGTACTCAAGCCGAAAGTGCTTGGAACCTATACCGTGAAAAAGCCGCATTTGACGGCGATGATTTATCCCAATGGAGCGACCAACCTGTCCGAGGTCTTCACCGGTGCCGACCCGATGGAAGTCGATCCGTCGAAGCCCAAGTCCGTGCCGAACGTGTCGGTGGCCGTCCAATTGGTCGAGGGCAGTGTGACGGTCTGCGACGAGATGGGCCAGAATGCGTGGACCGCTGAGCCGATTAATTTCGGTTTCCGACTCAAGCCTTCCGACACAACTCCGGATGGGCGGACCCGGCTGGAAATCCCGGCCGAGATGGTGTTCGACCACGTGCAAGTCACGCCGGAAGTGTGCAAGGATATGCTCAAATACATTACTCCGACGATGGCAAACGCCACGCGGGCGGAAGGGACCTTCTCGATCAAGCTGGATCATTGGAGCCTTCCGCTCGACGCGCCGGGAGAAGGAACCGGCAAGGGCGTTTTCACGGTCCACGAGCTTTCGGTCGGCCCAGGTCCTATTGTCCAAAGGGTTCTCACCACGCTCGGTCTCTCCAGTCGACTGATCGCGATCGACGAAGCACCAATCCAATTTGAGTTGGTCGACCAGCGGATGCATCACAAGGGCCTCCAGTTCCACGTTGCCGGAATCAAGTTCACCACTTCCGGTTCGGTCGGCGTGAAGGACGAGACGCTTGATATGACGATGGTCGTTCAAATACCGAAAGAGGTAAAAGTCGAGCGGCCGATCATCAAGGCACTGGCCGGGCAATCGATCACGATCCCGATCCGTGGCACGCTCAAAATGCCGGAGGTAGAGGTCCAAGGCCTTGCGCAGTCGGGCATGAAGGCGGTGACCGAGACCATCAATCGGCTGCTTGACGAAGGAATGAAGGATCCCGATGAAAAGGGTGAGAATAAGGAAGATCCGAACGTCAGCCCGGAAATCGACACCGGCATGCTGATCGACGGTGCCATGCGGGCGCTCAAGAATCGCCGAGAGCGTAACCTCGAAAACCGCGAGGAAACCGGCACCCCTCGATTTCTCAACCCCGACCGTGGCCGCCCCGTCCTCGATCGAATCTTGAAATCGAAGGAAGAGGAAAAAGAAAACAAGGATCAGCCCTAAGATCGAGAAACTTGCCTACTTCACCTCGAACTCGATGATTGATTCGCCGTATTTTTGGCCGAATTGGTCTTCGACGGTCAGTTTGAGGATGTGGCGGCCCGGGTAGAGGCGTTCGGGCAGGCGGATGAGCTGGCTGACGTAATAGTCGCGGCGGAGGATCGGGCTGCACTCTTCGCTGATGGCTCCCTCTTGGTTCTCGATGCGGTGGTCCGACGCGTCGAAGATCTGATAGCCGACCTTCAGTGACGACTTA
>JASFHG010000248.1:0-5990 GCA_050123355.1 Planctomycetia bacterium | reverse complement strand
CTTCGGCCCGAGTTTTTTCAGATCGGGCAGGACGGTGTACGAAATGTACTGCTCGGGATCCTTGGCGATCTCGGCCGATTTCACGTTCAACTCGTCGCAGATCAGCGACTCGTGACGCATGAGCCAGTCGGCGTGCTTCGCGTCGGCCAGGATCATCTCGACCTTGGCCAGTGGTTGACGCACCTTCAGCTTCGCGCCCATCCGAGCACTCCGCCCGAGCGAGACGATCTCGCGCGCCAGCGCCATCTGCTCGGAAAGTTCCTCGTCGATCACGGCCGGGTCGCCTGCGGGGAAGTCGCACAGATGAACACTCTCGAGTACGTCCTTCTCGAACGGCGCGACCGCCAGGTTCTGCCAAAGTTCTTCGGCCAGGAACGGCGTAAACGGCGCGATCAGCTTCGCGGTGGTCAGCAGGCACTCGTAAAGCGTCCAGTAGGCGTCCGCCTTGTCGTCGGTCATCTCGCCCGACCAGAACCGGTCTCGGCAGCTTCGCACGTACCAGTTCGACAGCGCGTCGACAAACTCGGACAGCCGCGAGCAGGCGCCATAGTTGTCGTACGCGTCCATCGCATCGGTCACGGCCACCGTGGCTCGATGCAACTCGCTGAGCACCCAGCGATCGATCTCGGCACGCTTCTCGACCGGCCGATAACCGTCCATCCCGGCGAGCACGTCGGGCGTCAGACCGGCGGCACTTCCGGTAAACGACTTGGCCGGGTCGAAGCCGTCGATGTTGGCATAGATCACGAAGAAGCTGTAGCAGTTCCACAGCCGCAGCAGGAACTCGGGGATGCACTCCTTGATCGACTGCTCGTTATAGCGGATCGACGTCCACGGCGGCTGGTTCGCGTAGAGATACCACCGCAGCGCGTCGGCGCCATACTTATCGAAGATCGCGTTCGGCTCGCGGTAGTTCCGCTTGCTCTTCGACATCTTCTGGCCATCTTCGCCGAGCATCAGCCCCAGCACGATGCAGTTCTTAAACGGGTGGGGGTAAACATGAGTCGATTCAGTAGGCTTTGACAAGGCCTCTGCATGGCGAATCTTTGTTTCTGTGCCCTCTTGGACTCCTTTCACGAGTTTGCCGATCTTCTCATCTTTTTCTTCCTCCGGCGAATTCATAATATCTTCTACGGTATCTGGCACTCGCCCGAAGAGCATCGTGCTGATCGCCATCAGGCTATAGAACCAGCCGCGGGTTTGGTCGAGTGCCTCGCTGATGAAGTCGGCCGGGAACTGGTTTCTGAACTTGGCTTCGGAGCCTTCGGCCGCCGGATAGCCCCACTGGGCGAACGGCATCGCGCCGGAGTCGAACCAGCAATCGATCACTTCGGTGACGCGTCGCATCCGCGCGCCCGGCTTGGCCGGCGAGTCGTAGGTGATCTCGTCGATATACGGCTTATGGATCTTCAGGTCGTCGCACAGGTCGGGGTTCTTTTTCTTGGCCTCTTCCCAAACTTCCATCCCGGTGACGCCCGGCTTGGCCATCAACTCGGCGTAGTTGCCGACCGCCTCGAGGTGGCCCGTCTCTTCGCACCGCCAGATCGGCAGCGGGGTGCCCCAGTATCGCTCGCGAGACAGGGCCCAGTCGACGTTCGATTCGAGGAAGTTGCCCATCCGGCCGTCCTTGATATGGTCCGGCAGCCAGTTGATCTGCGAATTATTCGCTAGCATTTGATCCTTAAATCGGGTCGTACGGATGAACCAGCTCTGACGTGGGTACTGGATTAACGGATCCTGCTCCGCCCGCCAGCAGAACGGATACTCGTGGAGGTACTGATCAAGGTGGAAAAGGGTCCCTTCCTCACGAAGCTGGCGGCAGAGATCCTTGTCCGCCTCTTTGACCCAGCGGCCTTTATAGTCGGGCACTTCATCGGTAAAACTCCCATTGGGGCCAACAGGGCAAAGTAACGGAGGAATATCCTCGTGTGGTCCAAATAGTTCTTTTTCTTTTTCCAAAAGTTTAAAGTCGTCTTCGCCAAACGCTGGTGCGATATGAACGATTCCCGTACCGCTATCGGTTGTTACAAAATCAGCAGAAAGAATGTGCCAGCCAATAGGTCGAGGCTGTTGCAAAAATTCTTTTATATCTTCATCATTAAGATGAAGAACGTTTACAGCGTAGAGATAAGGGTAGTTCGCCCACTCTTCTCCTTCTGATGGCTGATAGAGATCGCGAGTAACATTCCCCAAGGTTTTGTAGAAATAGTCGAACGGAGGAATATAGCGTTTTCCAATCAGATCCTTGCCGCTGATAATCCGTGGTGTTTGAATTATTTGCTTTTTAATCTTCTCACCGATCGACTCGACCAATGCCTTGGCAATTATAACCTTGCGATCTTCATCTTCGAACGAAACAATCGCATACTCAAGGTACGGATCAACCGCCGCGAAATGGTTGCTCGGCAACGTCCACGGGGTAGTCGTCCAGACCAGCAGGTCGGTGTCGGCCAGGTCGCCATCTTCGCCGACCAGCGGGAAACGCACATACACACTCGGGTCGGCCACCTCGCGGTAGCCTTGGCCCACCTCGCCGCTGGACAGGGCCGTCCCGCCCTGGGCCCACCACCAAACGATCTTGTGACCCTGGTAGAGCAGCCCGCGGTCGAACAGGTTCTTCAGCGCCCACCAGACACTCTCGACGTAGCTCTGGTGATACGTGACGTAGGCTTCGTCCAAGTGGATCCAGAACCCGAGCCGCTCGGTCATGTCCTCCCACTGTTTGGTATAGCGGAAGACGCTTTCGAGGCACTTGTGGATGAACGGCTCGACGCCATACTCCTCGATCTCCTCCTTGCTGTGGATGCCGAGCTCCTTGCAGACCTCGACCTCGACCGGCAGCCCGTGCGTGTCCCAGCCCGCCTTGCGATGGCAGATCCGCCCCTTCATCGTCTGGTATCGCGGGAAGATGTCCTTGATCGATCGCGTCAGGCAGTGCCCCGGGTGAGGCAGCCCGTTGGCCGTCGGAGGCCCTTCGTAAAAGATAAACTCCTCGCACCCCTGGCGGGCTTCGAGCGACTTTTCATAGATCCGATGCTTCTTCCAGAATTCGATAATTTTTTCTTCGAGCTTCGGAAACGAAACCGAAGATTCAACAGGACGGAACATTTTTGCTTACTTTTTACTGTATGGAGTTATTACGGTTTGAAGTTTGTGTGGCCCGTTTAGCGGTCGAATGGAATTCGACACGTTTTGTACAGCATTTCCACACCGACGTATTCCCACGTCGCCCTACACCCCCAATCAAGGGGGTCGCACATTTTCGCCAAACTACCAGTAGACCACGATCGTCACTTTTTTTCAAGGAGCGCCACACCCCCGAGAAAGTTCGGCATTTGGGCCATCAGAAATTGAGCACCCGCCCCGGGAGACCGGTTTTACGGCCAGAAACCAACATTTCCCCCGTCGATTCCCTCCTTAGCCGTCGAGCTTGCTCGTCGTTTTTTAGCCGCCGAGCTTGTTCGGCGCTTTTTAGCCGCCGAGCTTGTTCGGCGCTTTGGATTTCAAGTTGGTTCATTTTTTGAACGCGTGCAGACAATTCCACCGTGGTTTGAAAAAGAAAGCGGTGACAAGTCCCCGCACTCCAAAAAATTTAGCCGACGGGCCTGCCCGTCGCTTAAGAACACGGTACACCCCAAACAGCCCTCTCCGCTGCCGCCCCATCCGGGGCTTCCCAATTATCCCCCCACCCCAACCGGAGGCTCCCGCCTCCGGCTACTCGCTGCCGTTCCTCCGGAACTTTTTGATTTTACAACCCATTTCTCAAAGCCAATCAGTCAATCAACCCACGTTTTTTGAGAATTTTGAGCTGCTCCCTCTGCATCTCCTCCGGCCACTCTTTGAGAATGTCAAGAGCCATTTCGATTGTTAGTTCTCCCCAGCATTCGGGATCATCCGGATCGGGAAAAATCGGTTTTTTGCCAATGCCCTCCTGCAAACGGATAATTGCCGAATCAATTATTTTTCTCAGATTATCATCCGACGTTTCCTCACCGATTTTCCGGAGTTCATCGATCACAGGTTGGATCTCTTCTTCAAAATAGGTTTGCTCCCGCATCTCTTCTGAAATATCACTTTCTCCTCCAACACGTTTGGCAAAGGAAAAAGACATGATACTTTGATCCGCTGTACCACGTAACCGGACATATTTGAAATTTGCTCCCCCCACTCTTGCCCTCCTAAGCTCTGCTCCCTTCAGATCGGCAATCCAAAGATATGCTCCTTGCAGATTGGCACTCTCAAGATTTGCTCCCTGCAGACAGGCATACTCAAGAAACGCTCCCTGCAGACAGGCACCTTCAAGATTTGCTCCCTGCAGATTGGCACCCTCAAGATACGCTCCTTGCAATTTGGCACCCCTAAAATCCGCTCCCTGCAGATTGGCGCTCCCAAGATACGCTCCCTGCAATTTGGCATCCCTAAAATCCGCTCCCTGCAATTTGGCCCACTCAAAAAATGCTCCCTGCAAATTGGCGCTCCCAAGATACGCTCCCTGCAATTTGGCCCACCTAAAATCCACATTCTGTAGATTGGCATCCTCAAGATACGCACCCTGCAGATTGGCATCTCTAAGATCTGCTCCTTGTAAATTTGCATTTGTGAGCTTAACTCCTCGCAAACAAAAACCACTCAGCTCGGATCGCAGGAAGTTTATGTTTATGAGCTCAATTTCTCGCAAGCAAAGACCGCTTAAATTGGATCGCTGGAAGTTAATATCCTGAAGATCAGGTTGATAATTATCTAGTTCCCTTTCTGCTTTTCCGGCAAATTCCATAGCGGCACGATATTTTTTCTTCAGGTCAAATCTGGATTCCCAAATGCTAGAAAAGAGAACAAGTGCCTCACGAATATCAGGGGATCGGCCGAAATCGATTTCAGGAAGTTCCTCAGGATTGCCATGTTCTTTATACCATTCATCCTCTTCATGATACCGATGCTTAAGAAAGCCACAGAGGATGTTCATCACGTCGATCAGCTTGGCCGGATTGGTTTCGACTAGCTCTTGAAGTGCATACAGGCCCGTAATACGGACACTGGGGCTATCTTTGTCGGCAAGACTCGTTGTTGCCAGTGTAAGGAGAGCATGTTCGCGATCTCGTTTTTTGTAAACGTGACGCCAGTACCAGATGAGAACCGTAACCGGCGCTACACCCAGGGCCGAAATTACCGCGAAGTAAGGGGTTATCGCCGCTTTCTCTCCATGCACCCACCCAAAGATCCGAAGCCCTTCGGGAAAATGAGCAAAACCGATCATCGCAAAGAGCATGCCCACAAATATGGCGGTCGCGATCCCTTGCATGGGAAATTCGGGGGCAAGCCATTCGTGCAATGGGACAGTAATTCTTTTCCGAAGCCCATCGGGAAAAAGTCTCGCAAGCAGGAACACGAAAAGCGAAAAACCAACGAGCCAAAGCATGAAACCAAAATAGCCATGCCGCGGATCACCGGCTCCTTCAAAAATTCGCCAGCACAACTTATCCCAGCACCACTGGAGCGGGAAATAAGCAAAAACAAATACGATCGCTATCGGCAAAAGAAGATAACACCAATATAACAGTTTACGAAATAGCAGCCATGCCAAACGAAGAAAACGTATAATTATGCGACGCACCTGCCAGGCAAACCAACACAACAACCAGAAAAATCGCATCAAAAAACAAAGAATGTGAATTCCAAAGAATCTAGTGCGGCTGCAAAATCGAGAAAGTTTTGAAGAGGGGTTCGGCATGGTTTATCTCATTGGGTGCAAAATCTTTGGACCGGCGGAAAAGGGCCTAAAAGGCCGGACCGGCATATTTTGACATTATAGGGGAAAATTTATGGCGGTGGTAGACCGGCCGATGAGGGGGTGTGGAAAAGGGTCGCGGGGATCCGGCCCTCTGCTGCGCAGAGAACCGGCTTGGGGGAGTGGGGGAGGAGAGGTTGTTAGTCGATCAGGTTGTCTAAAACCCACGCGAATTCCTGCGCGATGCCCGCGCGGAGGTCGGGCG
>JASFHG010000247.1:0-6007 GCA_050123355.1 Planctomycetia bacterium | reverse complement strand
GATCACCTCGCTGGCCGAAACCGCCCGACGCGACGGGTTGCTCGCCCTCGAAAATCGACTCGAAGAAGTCGAGTCGCCGTTCCTCGCCTTGGGGATCCAGATGGCGATCGACGGCACCCGACCCGAAATTATCGAAGGGGTCATGCGAACCGAAATCGACGCCGTCGAAGAACGACACTCCAACGGGAAGTCCATCATGGACCAGTTGGGGCGATTCGCGCCCGCCTTCGGGATGATCGGAACCCTGATGGGGTTGGTCATCATGCTCGGTAACATGAGCCCCGATACGATCGGGTCCGGTATGGCGGTCGCGTTGCTGACGACCCTTTACGGTGCGATCGTCTCGAACCTCTTTTGTCTCCCGATGTCGGAAAAACTCGGCTTCCTCAACCGGCACGAGCTATTGATCATGGAAATCACGGTCCGGGGGATCATGGGCATCCAGGCGGGGGACAACCCGCGAGTGATCGAGCAAAAATTGTCGACCTTTGTCCCGCCTAGCCAAAGAACGCAAAAGGAAAAGGCAGCATAGGACATGGCCAAAAAGAAGCAAGACGACGGCGGTGGAGTTCCTGAATGGCTAGTCACGTTCGGTGACATGATGTCGCTCTTGCTGACCTTCTTCATCATGCTCTTCTCGATGAGTGAAATCAAGAAGGACGACAAGTTCCACGCCATGGTCGAGTCGCTCCGAAAAACCTTCGGCTACGAAACCACGGAACAAACGCCCATCCCCGGTACCAACCCGAACCAAAACTCGCTCATGAAAAGCCTGGCGAACCTCGCCCGCGCCAAGCAGCTCAATCTTATGAAAGGTGGTGCGCCGGTCAACGCCCCGATCGGGGAAAATCCCCGCGTGCGCTCGGACCAAGATTATGGCAAAGAAACCTCGATGGTGTCGGTCCGCTTCAAGGAAGGGTCTGACATCTTGAACGAGGAGGCGAAGAAACTCCTCGACAAACAGGCGTCCCTCATCATCGGCAACCCCCAGATGATCGAAGTGACCGGTCACACGAGTAACCGCCCCCTACCAGAGGGGAGTCAGTTCCGGGATCACTGGGATCTTGCTTTTGAGCGGGCAAAAGTTGTTAAAAAATACCTGGAGAGTCTGGGAATCAATCCAAAGCGAATTCAAATTGGCGTCGCTGCCGGAAATGACCTACACTATAAAGGGACCGATCCCGAAAAACAGGCTGAAAATGCCCGTGCGGAGGTCCGTCTCCTGCGTGAGAAGTTTGTGGATTCCAAAGCCAAGTAAAGCTCCGGATCGCCCTGGCGGCCGCCGCTCTTTGCCGGAAATCAACGACTTCGAGAAGGTCCAACATCCTCCAGCGAGCGACTGTCATGCCCGAAGAAGATCCCAAACCAGTTGAAAATAAAGAAGATGCGCCGAATGAGGAAAACAAGACGGAAGAGGGCGACGAAACGTCCTCGAAGTTTTCGTTTCTCAAGCGGTATCGACCCGTCCTGATCGTCGCGGGAATCGTGCTGGTCGAGTGCATCACGGCCTCCTTTATGGTCCCGTCGGCAGAGGCAGGAGGAGGAGACCTGACGCCCGAGCAGCTACAGCTCCTGGCAAATGCGAATCCGGATGAAGACATAGCCCCCCCGATAGATGTACCTTGTATCGAAGTCGATATGGGCGAACACGTTATCACCCACTCGAGTCAGACCAAAGGAGAGACGACGCACGTTACATTCCACCTATATGGGGTAATTCCCGAAGAAGATGAGGAGGAATTCAAGCTGCTGTACACCGGGCAAGAAAACCGGATTAAGGACAGCATACGAGCCATTATCCGTAAAACTGACGTTTCTGCCCTCGCAGACCCCAATTTGGGCTTGATTAAAAACCAAATTTTAGAGACAGTTAACCGCCGTCTCGGCAAGCATATCCTGCGCGAAGTCGTTTTCAGCGACTATTCGTTCCTCGAACGATAAAATCGCCCGGAAAATCGAACCAATTCAATCAGCAAAAGGAATGGATTCCATGGCTGGTGACGACAATCTCAACCAAGACGATATCGAAAATCTCCTCTCAGGCAACCAAGGAGGCGGAGGTGAGAGTGAAGGCGAGGCAAACGCCGACGCTCCGCCACCGGCAGACGATGCCGCACCGCCTGCGGACGATACTCCACCCGCTGCGGAAGATACTCCGCCGCCGGCGGAAGAAGCTGCCGGCGATTCTGGTGATGCCGAAGCGCAAGACGACAACCAGACGCTCGGACAAGACGATATCGAAGCCGTTCTGAAAGAAGCTCAAAGTGGAGGGGGAACCTCCGCGCCCACTCCGGAACCACCATCGGCCGCCGCGGAGCTCCCGGACATCGACAAGATGCTCGGTCAAAATGAAATTGAAGACCTGCTCAAGGGTGCCATGCCTCAAGAGAATGCCGGCGCGGGAAGCCCTCAACCGGCAATGCCCCACCCCATGGGCCAGGAAAGCACATCCAAAACCGTCAAGCATATATTCCCCGAAGATGGAACGATCAACGAAGGGGATGTCGAGTATCTGCTGGATCAGGCTGAACAAGCGATCGATTCGATCCGTAACGGCTCGATGCCCGACAACCTGCCCGAAGGAGTGAAGCAGTTCAGCTTCGAGCGGTTCGGGGGCTCTACCGCTTCCAGCGACATGGCGACCCTCGATTTGGTCAAGGACGTCGACCTCGATCTGCGTATCGAACTGGGCCGCACCCACATGTACCTGCAAGACGTGCTGAAACTGAGAAGTGGCTCGGTCGTCCCGCTGGATAAACTGGCCGGCGACCCGGTCGACATCTTCGTCAACGGACGGCTCATAGCCAAAGGCGAGGTGCTCGTACTCAACGACAACTTCTGCGTTCGTATCGGCGAGCTGATCGCCGGTGCCGAAGCAGCCGGTTGATATTATAGTTTATAGAGTCTCAGATATTTTTTATAGAGTCTCAGATATTTATTGACTCCGATGTATTTCATGATCCTTGCGCAACCGCAAACGCGGCTGTTCCAGCCGCAAAACGGTTCATTAACAATGCAGACCTCAATAAAGTCACTAAATGTACAAGCCGAAATTGGGCCGCGAAGCATGCCCTATTTTGGATAATTGAAAACCAACCGCGACGGATCCGACTTTGTGTACGCATTCGCAAAATCGGCTTAACAACGATCGAAAGAACAAGAAGAGACCTGCCCGTATCGATATCGGCTTAAATCGATCGATTACTTTACTAAAACTAGACCAAAAAGGAACGGCAAGGAAGCCATCCATGGTTCAAAACATTTTACGATGCGGAATCTCGCTCTGCCTGGTCTGCCTGCTCGGCACGGCGAGCGTCCATGCCGACAACGCGGCTACCGGCGGCACCTCTGGCGAAATCTATCGGGCCTTCAACACGGCCTCCCCCAACGTGGTCGCGCCGAGCCCGACAACGTATCCAGCCAACACTCAGGCCTATTCAACCTCTCCGCGACAGGCTGTCCCGCTGACAACCGTTATGAGCGAAACGCCCCAGCGCGAGCCGGCACGGATGTTTGAAGATCAAAAAGCCTTCCGGCATGGCAAGCCGATCTCCAATTATTCCTCGACAATCGTCACCGACAACCCCGCGATCAATCAGGTTATCAACACCAGCAACAACGATGCGTCTTCGACCAACTACGAAGGCGAACAGGAACCCTCACCGCTCCGCCTGGAACCGCAGGCCCCCACGCCCGAAAACGAGGCCTTGCTTCCCGTCCCCACCCAAAATGCTCCTCGCGAGCTTCCGCCGGCGGACTCCAAGTCCTTCTCGCCCACCGACGAGAACAAGCTCAAGCTGACGCCGGAAGGGGAAAAGAGCTCGCAAAGCAGCCAAAACAGCGGTCTGCCGATGCTCGTAACGATGGGCGGCTCGCTCCTTTTGGTGATCGGGCTGTTCCTCTTGTTCGCGTGGATGATGCGACGCACGTCACGCCGGACCGGCGGCCTGTTGCCGAAGGGCGTGGTCGAAGTGCTGGGCCACCAACCACTGGCCGGGCGTCAACAGGTCCACCTCGTGCGGCTCGGCAATCGGATCCTACTGCTGTCGGTTATGCCTGATTCGGTCGAGACCCTGACCGAGATCACCGACCCGACCGAAGTCGACCGGATCGCGGGCATCTGTCACCAATCGGGAACCGGCAGCTCGACCAGTGCGTTTCAATCCGTGATGCGACAATATAGCCAAGGGACGATCCAAATCCCCGACCAACCGCCGACCACTGTCGACCAGCTCCGTCAGCGACTGGGCACCTAAACCTCCCTAAAGAAACAAAAGCATGATCGCAGCAATCGTCAAACTGGCTCCCCTCTCGTTGGCTCGGATGGCCCTCTGTCTGATCCTCCTGGCGGGAATGGCTGCGCCTTGCTTCGCTCAAGTATCGTCGGAACAAAACCAGGCAACCAACACGACCTTGCCCGACGGGAGCATGACCGCCGACACCAACAGTGCAACGAGCACGAACGCTCCGGTCTCGCTCGAGGCCGCCCTGCCCGAGGGTCTCCAAGGGGGACCGGAAAAGTGGGCGAGCCCCGAGGGCCTCAGCTCGACGCTCCAGGTGATGCTGCTTCTGACCGTGCTCAGCCTTGCCCCGGCCGTGTTGATCATGACGACCAGTTTCGTCCGGATCGTCGTCGTCCTCGGGCTGCTTCGGCAAGCGATCGGTACGCAACAGCTCCCGCCGAGCCAGGTGATCACCTCGCTGGCGTTGTTCATCTCGCTGTTGATCATGACACCGACCTGGAAGAAAGTCTACAACGACGCGATCGTGCCGTACACGAACCATGAGATCAACCTCGACGAGGCCTGGGAGCGAGGGGTCGCTCCGGTCCGGCAGTTCATGGCGATGCAAATCGAGCGAACCGGGAACAGCGACGACGTCCACCTGTTCCTCGAGTATATCCCCAACGAATCGAGCACGACGCCGACGACCTACGAAGAGGTCCCGATCACGGTCCTGCTGCCGGCGTACGTCTTGAGCGAGTTGAAGACCGCGTTTCTGATCGGCTTTCAGATTTTCTTGCCGTTTTTGATCCTCGACATGGTGGTGGCCTCGGTGATGGTCTCGATGGGCATGTTGATGTTGCCGCCGGTGTTGATCTCCTTACCGTTCAAGCTGCTCCTGTTTGTCCTACTGGACGGTTGGACACTAGTGGTGGGCATGTTATTGGACAGTTTCTCCTTTGTCACGTAAACGAGAGTCTACCGGTATGCAATCAGATCAAGTTTTTGAGCTCGGGCGCCAGGCCCTGATAACGACGTTGATGATCGGCGGCCCGGTCCTCCTGACCGGCCTGCTCGTCGGCCTCGTGATCGGCCTGTTCCAAGCACTAACCCAGATCCAAGAACAGACCATCGCGTTGGTCCCCAAGATCATCGCCATGCTGGTCGTGGTCGGCCTGTGCCTGCCGTGGTTCATCTCGAAGATGCTCGAATATTCCAACGACCTGATCGTCACGATCCCGGATCGATTTTAAAAAAAGAGGACAGAGAACAGGGGACAGAGGACAGAAGGAGCTTCCGCTCCAGGGTTGATTTTACGCCGGTGCGGTAGCACCATTCTGTCCTTTGTCATCTGTCCTCTAAAAACAATGGACTGGTTGATTCAGCTCAATGTCGAACGATTTTTGATTTTTACCCTGGTTCTCGTTCGAGTCAGTGGGCTGGTCGTCGTTGCGCCGGTGATCGGGGTCCAGCAAGTCCCGATGCAAGTCCGTGCCCTGCTCGCGTTCACGCTGGCGATCCTCATCGCCCCGACGCAGTGGGACGTCTCGGTCACGTATCCGGGCACGATGCTCAACTATATGGTCTTTCTCGGCAGCGAACTGCTGATCGGGATCTGCCTCGGGCTGGGGATCGTGATCCTGCTCTCGGCGGTCCAACTGGCCGGCCAGATCATCGGCCAGACCAGCGGTATGATGGCCGCGAACATTTTCGACCCGATGTCCGGAGTCCAAGCGTCGATCTTCGCCCGTCTGCTCTACTGGCTGGCGATCGGCGTGTACCTC
>JASFHG010000246.1:0-6014 GCA_050123355.1 Planctomycetia bacterium | reverse complement strand
TACCGAGTAACGGAAAATTCGGCTTATTGGGTCCATCGTCTCCAAAACGAGTATTCACTGAACTACATCAATCGACTCTGGGGGCGATGCCGTCAGGAAGCGTGGCCGTCGGAGGTAACCTTGTAATGTCACGACCGGGCCAGTCCTTCTGTCAGAAAACCGCCTATTTCCTCCGAGTGCTGGTAAGCTTGGTCCGGAAACGCCCGTTTCCTGTCGTAGGCGGCATCTCGATCACGGATGCTTGCAACCTCGACTGTGCCCACTGTTGGCGGAAGAACCAAGGCTCTGGCCATGTACCATTCGAGCAAGTAGTGAAAACCCTCCATGCTCTGTACGATATGGGAGCTCGTTATCTGTATATCCAAGGAGGCGAGCCTTTTGCTTGGCAGGACGGAAAGAAACGGCTGGATCAGGTTGTCGACAAGGCCAAACAAATAGGCTTCTTCCATGTAGCGGTCTGTACCAACGGAACGTTTCCCTTGGAGGCCGAGCCAGACTCGTTTTCGGTAAGCCTGGAAGGACGCCCTGCCTCGCACGATCTCATCCGCAACGACTCTTTCGATCGCGTAACGGCCAACATAGAGGCCAGTTCTCACTCGAATATCTTCGCTAACGTTACCTTCAACAAACACAACCGGGATGACATGGACTTTTTGGCTGCCTTCGTAGCCTCGTCCAGGAATTTGCGTGGGATGCTGGTCAACTTTCACATTCCTTATCCCAGCGTGGAACACCTCGCCCTAACCATGCAAGAACGTGCCGATCTGGCCCAACAAGCCATCGAACTCAAAAAACATGGTTATCCAATCCTCAACACGTATGGCGGGCTTCAAGCGTTGAAACGGAACGACTGGAAACGGCCCCTGGACTTTTCGGTGGTAAGTGATTGCCACACGTTCTACTCCTGCTGCCGTGCACGGGGAAATGAACAAATATGCAAGGAATGTGGATACGCCGGCTGGGTGGAAATCGCCCAAGTTTTCAAGTGTAACGTTAGAAGCGTCTTTGACGTGCTTAAAAAGCTCCATGAACGACCAAAAGCATGAGCACAAATCACCCAAACAACGCCAAAGCGAATGAACGACCGCGAGTCGGCTTTGTGGTCGTTGATGATGGACTCTACACCCATCGCTGGGTAGTTCCAATGATGGAACAGGAATTCCAAACGGTTTGCGTGGTTTGCCTCAACCCCTATTGGGCCGTGGACTTCAACCCTCGCAACGTCCGTGGACTATGGCCTGTCGTTCGATCGAGACTCACCTACTACGGTTTTCGATCAACCGCGAAATTTGCCAGGAAAGCCGCAACGGCAGTGATTAAAGAATGGTTGTTTCGCGCTAAACTCGGCGGCACTCCCCAAAGCGTGGCTTCGGCCGCAGATGCACGAAGTGTCGAAATACTGCGACCTAAGAAAAGCGATCTGAATGACACCAACTTTCGCGATCGTTTAAAAGCTCTCGATCTGGACCTGCTGGTATGTGCATTCTCTCAAAAGGCTGATATCGCATTCCTAGACATTCCGAAGCTGGGCTGCCTGAATGTCCATTTTTCCTACCTGCCACAGCACCGCGGTCGGGAGCCTTTGTTTCATGCCATGCGCACAGGACAAGGAGCAGGCGTATCGGTACATTGGATGTCGTCAAAGTTGGACGCCGGGCCTATCGTCTTTCAACAACCGCTGCAAACCAGCGGTTTTCATACACTGGACCGACTTATCATGGCAGCATGCGACTTGGCAACCAACGTCGTTCCGATAGCGATAAAAAAGGCCCAGGCAGGCCAGATCGGCAAAATCGATGCCTGCTCGTCAATGCCTTTGGCCGGTTGGCCTTCGCCAGAAGAAGTTGCTCAGTTCAAAGCACAAGGATTCCGTTTCATCTAAGAGCCCATCCAAAAACCGGAACTGGCTTCCTTTTTTTCATGTGCCGGTCCCTGTTTTCGGATAGGCTCTAAATGTATTCAACTTGGCAGGGATCAATAGATGATCCAGGCGATGAGGGCGACCGCTTGGAAAAACACGATGGTGAAGAAGATGAGACGGAATGAGCGTTTTCGGGTTTTGTGCCGGAAGACGATCTGGCCGAGCGCTGCGCCGGGCGTGCCGCCGCAAAGGGCCAGGATGTGTAACGTCTTCTCACTGATCCGCAGCCCGTCGCGTCGGGCCTGATACTTGTCGAGCCCGTAACAGAGGAAGGTAATGACCCCCAGCGTGACGAACGCCCATAACGTTCCCGCAAAAATCCAGATGCCAAACATCGCCGCTGCGGTAATCCCGAATATCCAAGTCGCAAGGGGGCCCATCGTTCGCCTCTTATTTCTCTCTTGTAAGCCGTATCGAGAATCTTTTTGTACTGCCAAAATGTAACATTTATAGGCAATAATAGATATATGTACGTTTGTTCATTTTCTGGAAAAGTGCCCGATCCGATCTATGGGAGCGGCTCGACGCGGATGGCGTTCCGGTAGGTCCCCGGTGCATGGCCTACGCTGTCCCAGCCTCGGCCGATCGAGGTGCCTGCCAGGGTCATGAAGATCACGCCACGATTCGTTTCGCCATCGCGGCGCGACGAAAACTCGATCGCGTTCTCGGGCAGGCCCCATCCGGCCGTCGGCGACAACTGCCTGCCGGCCTGCCGTGCCCAGTCGTCAAACGTGATCCGACACACCGCCTTCTTGTCGACGTAGACGGTCATTTCCAAAGGTTCATCTCGCTTGAGCACACCCCGGGCCAACTCCCTGAAGGGACCTTTCTCGCCGCTATGTGCCTCGACAACATGAAACACCCCCTCGGCATCCAGATAGGCCAAACGTACCGGCCGACCAACCGGATAGTCCGACGGTTTCATCTCCACAATTTCCGAACAAGGCGAAAACGACAAGCCGAGGCTCCCCGAGCCGGAAAAATACAATTCACAGAAGGAATTCAGGTGAGAATAAACCGCGTAAGGCAGATAGGACTTCGCCTCGATACTGGCGACCCCTTCCGCATCGTCGCCGGCAACTTCCAGACGCGAAAAACCGTCATCCTTGTATTCCAATATAACGTCCCCCGTTCCACGTGACATACCCAAAAGTGAACGCCGCGGCAACACGTTCGTCGAGCGGGGAGCAAACAGTGTCCAGCACCGATCGGGCGAACGGCTCCGGAAAGAAAGCAACGGATAGACATCTAACGTCGCTTCATCCAACGCTACCCGTACTCGCCCGTCACCAGGCGATACCGCGACCCGGTCCGACAACGGCAGCAAATCTCCGACATCACCGGGCAGAGTAAGCGACGGCGTCAGAACATCGCTACCGCACGGTTTCGTCGCCGACTCCATCGCACGCTGCGACCATGGAAGAAAAACACCTAGGAGTATCCCCACACCCAAACAGAGAACCGTGACCCACCTCGGCACCGATTTCTTTCTCAACACCCACAGCGACAACCCACCCGACATCAAGGCGATTACCACACCTATCGCAACGGCAATAAAAAGTAAGCCGGAAACGCTTTGGGGGAAACAAAATTTCCCGGCAACCCCGGCACTGACCATAACGGCCCCGCCTACCAGAACGAGACACTTCAACACGGCGTCCCACTTCCGAACAGCGGCAATGATACCGAGCAGACACATTGCGGCGGCCAACGGAGGCAAAACGCTATTCACCCAGAAACGGGCGTGCATGACGGGGAATCCCTGTGGCATCATATACCACCATACCATCGCCGCGCATGTCCCCACGATAAAGCAGGGGATCAACAAGACCCGAAATAGCATCGCCCCCAGCCTGCCTCCGTCACTCGTCCTCGGCAAAAGGCTACCCATCCGGGGCTCCTAAAAAAATAGGTCGGCAAGGGTCACGCAACCTTACGGTCCTCGGTGACTACCGGTTCGGCCTCTTTTTCGGTCTTTCGCTCGGTCGTCCACTCTTGGATGACCGTCTCGACGCGGTGATTGAGATCGTCCAGCCGCGCAAGCAGGTCGTTTTGCAAGACTTCCAGTTCGCCGATGATTCCTTGAGAATCGGTAGCCAATGTCACGTAATCCCCCCAAAAGAAGTGTGTCGAACGCGGAATCGCATCCCACTTTCCGCTTTCAGGATCGGTCCGGCCAGGCCCAATAATTCAGTACGCTCCCGACAACCGGTCTATTTTAACATCGGGCCGCCAGATTTCGCCGGAACTGCTTGTAATATAAGGGAATTCGTGAAACAATAAGGCGAAGAAGGCAGTTTTTGCCGATTTTTTAAGAATTCGCGTGCCGGGGGCCGAGGAACCGGCTAGACACCGCTCGTCAGGATGGTTACAGTATACGTTTCCCATCGTCATGGGATAAATTCCCTTCCGGCGGCAACCTTCCACAGGTTTTGGCCTCTTTGCTGGAAGTCGGTACCAATAAACTGTTTGTGTCCATTTTTTGAAGATCAATTGTCAAGGGAGTAGTTAGTGGTAAAGCTGACGTTACGAGAGAAGGAATCGGTGCAGGAAGCAGTCCGTCGTTTTCGCAAGCTGGTAGAGCGTAGCGGCCTGAAAAAAGAGATGCGTCGCCGCGAGTATTATGAGAAGCCGAGCGAGACCAAGCGTCGCGCCCGCCTCCGCGCCGAACGCCGCTCACGCCGCAACCGCATGATCGCAGGCCTCTAGAAATCAGGCCACCGAACCGATATAGATTCCGGCAACCCACATGCCTGTCGAATCGACATCGGTTTCTTCGGCATCATGCCACACAAATCAATTCACCCGGGGCGTGGCGCAGCCTGGATAGCGCGTCTGACTGGGGGTCAGAAGGTCGGAGGTTCAAATCCTCTCGCCCCGACTAAAGCCGGTAGCCAAAACTACCGGCTTTTTTGCGTTCTTGCCGTGTTTTCTAGACTTTTCTTGCGATCGCTCACCTAAAGTTTTGCTCGCCAAAAAATCGCCTCTTTTATCACAAATGACCACGTTTGTGCACGTCTGGCCTACAACTAGGTGCCCTTTTTGGTGCCCACTTTTTGAGGAGCGTGTGGTAATCGAACTACCGCTGCAGCGTTATACCGTTATATCCAAACCGGAAATGAGGGTGATAGCCTCTTTTCCGGATCTGGTCTGAATTTCAAGCTAAAGGATCAAGTCTGTCTCGACCATCCGGGAATGGTTGACAACCCGACTACAAGTCAGAAGGTTTGTCTTGACTGTTGTGATTTGGTGTAATGAGGTCCGAGCTCACTCAGCCTATCTTTGCATTCAGGAAATCCCCCCATGGGAAGGAAGCCGAAACGAAAGCTTACTGCCAAAGAGAAGGCGGCGAAACGAAAACGGCGAGAGGAGACTATGATCATTTTTGTCAATGGCAAAGGCCTCTTTCTTCCTCACGTCGTTTCAATCCACGCCCCTGTGAAGGGGCGACAGGTTTCCAAAACGGCTCTTGTGGACAATCTAGTGTTTCAATCCACGCCCCTGTGAAGGGGCGACTTTGAGTTTGGTCTTTCGTCTCAACCGCATAAAGTTTCAATCCACGCCCCTGTGAAGGGGCGACAACGCTGCCGGTTGCGGTAGACCAAGGCTTTCGACTCGTTTCAATCCACGCCCCTGTGAAGGGGCGACGACGCGATCGATACATCTTGCCCTTCATTGGCAGTTTCAATCCACGCCCCTGTGAAGGGGCGACAATAGAAACCGGCGTCCACGATTTTATTAAGGATGTTTCAATCCACGCCCCTGTGAAGGGGCGACTAAAGCCACGCGGTTAACGAACGGTCCCACAATTTGTTTCAATCCACGCCCCTGTGAAGGGAAGCCCATCGATGCGAGTCCTTCTTGGATTTCGATCGCTTTATCCAGTGCCGCCGCCTTCTCCGCATCGTTGGCGCTGATCCCCGCCGGTCGGACCGGATCGATGTCGATGAGCATCCAGCGACGGCACAGAACATCACCGTCGCTCGTCCCTTCACCACTTCGGGCCGCTTTGAGCCGGTTGTTGGAGCGAGCCAGAAGGTCCGGATTGACGGGGTTCATTGTGACATAAACACCGCCATAAGATGCGAAGTTG
>JASFHG010000245.1:0-6034 GCA_050123355.1 Planctomycetia bacterium | reverse complement strand
GCATGCCCTATTTTGGTTAGAAGAACCTAAGAGCGACGAGCAAGCTCGACGGCTAAAAATACTTGGGAAAATACCACCCACAACCGCACCACCCACTTTGGGGAAGCGAGGCTCTTTTTCGCAACCCAATCCCGGCTACTTCGATAGGGCCGTTTCTGGTATAGTGGGTGAAAATCGCCATTCACCGCTAACCCACGCTATATTCCCCATGGCTCGCGAACCTGTACTGCAACCGCAACTCGACATCACGGACGACGATCGTGCCCTCCGCCCGCAACGGATGGAGGAGATGATCGGGCAAAGGGCCGTCTACGAGCGTATCGAGATCGCCGTGGACGCCGCCATGCAGCGAGACGAGCCACTTGGGCATATCCTGTTCGACGGCCCACCAGGCCTGGGAAAAACGACCTTTGCGACCTGCATCCCCCATAATCTTGGGGTCAACTGCCAGATCGGAAACGGTGCGACCCTGAAGGCACCGAAGGACCTGATCCCCTACCTGACGAACGCCGAGGAGCGATCGATCCTCTTCATCGACGAAATCCACCGGATGCACAAGTCGGTCGAGGAGTTCCTCTACCCGGCGATGGAAGATTTTCGGATCGACCTGACGCTCGGCGAAGGGGTCAACGCACGGACGCTCAACATGCAGCTCAAACCGTTCACGCTGATCGGGGCCACCACCCGAACCGGGCTCCTCTCGGCACCGCTCCGCGACCGGTTCCAAATGCGCGAGCATCTCGATTTCTACTCGATCGAGGAGCTCACCCGGATCGTGCTCCGCAGTGCCGGCCGGCTCCGTATCGAGATCGACTCGGACGCCGCCGAGGAGATCGCCGCTCGCAGCCGGAGCACCCCGCGTATCGCCAACAACCGCCTCCGCTGGGTCCGCGACTTCGCCGTGGCCCGAGCCGACGGAGTGGCTACCCTACCGGTCACACAAAACGCTCTGGAAATGCAAGGAATCGACACGCTTGGCCTGGACAAGCAAGACCGGAAGTACCTGGAGACGATCGGCCGCGTTTTCCTCGGGGGACCGGTCGGCGTCGAAGCGGTCGGGCACACGATGAACGTCCCGGCCGATACGCTGATCGACGAGGTGGAACCATATCTATTGCGGATGGAGCTGATCATCCGTACCCCGCGCGGACGCCGATTGACCGCGGCCGGGTTCGAGCATCTTGGACTGACTATCCCGAAAAACAACGTGGACGGGCAGCCGAACCTGTTTTGACTAGTGTATTGAAAACAGGATCACTTTTAACAAAAGTATAAAACGCTCAGCGGGTATTCAGCCGTAACACGGTTCGCCCACTTCGAGTTGATTCTCGACAACCTGGACCCCCTCCAAGTTTCGAATCGCCTCTTGGGCCATCTGCTTTTGATAAAAAGAGCGGACAAGTCCTCGAAGAACCACCTGCCGGCCGTTGGTTTCGATGTAGAGCTTTCTACCTCGAAGATGTACGTTACTCTGAATTGCCGCGTTGAGTCGATGTTCTAGGGTGGTGTCAATCATGATTTCCCTACTTGGTTTCGATCAGTTTTTTGCCTCTTCCGGGTTAATTAGAATAACAACGATCGATACCCATTTGCTCAAGGAGAGATAAAGATCATTGCCTCACGATTGAGCGAAAAACGAGGACTCTGATGACTGGGGTAACTTCTATCTGCGGCAAGATTTTTTGAGGCTTGAAGGCCCGACGTCTTCGCTCGTAAAATTGTAGCTTGTATTTTGACGAGATCGCAAAAAAATTCGCGAAAAAGAGCATTTGTCCCCCTTTATCGCCTACCGCGCCGCTTCGGATCGCAAAAAACCCCCGCAAAACCCCCGCAAAACCCGCAAAAAACCGGCTCAGGCAATTAAAGCCAATGAATTTAGCCAAAAGAACGGCGATTGATAAACCCGCCGGATCGCCCCGGACACCAGCGCATAAAACGGGCACCCTTTCTCGGGTGCCCTGGTATACTACGTCCGCCGGTGAGCGTAAAAATCGGTCTAAAAGACGCTGCCGCCGAAAGAACGGGGCGGACGACGCGGCTTGAACAAGTCGCTGATGTTGCCGGTCGACGTGGGCGGAGATTGGTTGACCTCCACGGGAACCACGCCCGTCTTGGAATCCACCACCTGGGCCTCATGTTTCCAGCCCATCATCTCGAGGAACTTCTGGAGCGAGATCTTCTCGACATTCAAGTCGGTGGCGTCGCGATCCATGTCCGAAAAATCCTTCAGCAACTCGGGCGTGGAGGTGACATCGGGGGTCTTGCCCACGATCAAGTATCGGGTATCGAGCGTCATCACACCATCCCGCTTCCCGTCTCGGCCCATTCGAGCGTCGACGACACCGCCATTGAGCTCGATCAGAGCGTAAATTCTGTTGCGGTCATCGATACCATCGCCATCGATATCCGCAAATCCGGTGAGCGCGAAATGACGTCTCTCGCCCTTACTCCAAATCGGCGTAAAAATCTTATCTCCCGGCAAAATCGGGTCGGTTGCTTGATCTTCCAGGATTTGTGCCTCGGCAAGGTGTGCTCGGAGAACCTTGGTAACGCGGACACTCGCCTTCTTGGTGATTTCAGAGGTCTCGCTGGCTCCCGGAGCATAGATACTGAAAGTAATCTGGGGACGTAGACCATCGGCACTACCAAGGTTGATCCACACGGTCTTCGTGTCTTGGTTAACCCATTTGATCAGGCCGAGAAAGACGTCCGGTTTTTCTTGCGTCAGCTTATAGATACGATCTTTGGTTCTTTTGTAATTGCCCGTGATATTGACCAACTGCGTATTGACGTCTTCCAGTTTGTCTTTCTGGTCTTTCAACGCCTTTTTGTATCCATCATGGGCCGCTTGCAAGTTGGCCGCATCTTGTTTCTGCTGATTTTCAAGAGAGAGACGACTATCCGTATACTTTTGGATTTCAGCGGCCAGATCCTGCTGTGCTTTTGTCAAATCGTCCTTGATGCCGTTAATCTGTTGCTGCGTTTTCGCGTTGACTGCGAGGATTTCCGCTTTTTGCTGGTTAATGTCCTCAATGTTTTGCTTCAATGCGGAGATCTTTTTCTTAATCTCTCCCTCAAAATATTCAATGGCCTTGCGATAGCTTTGCGATCCCTTGGGAAAGCTTGCCAAGTATTCCTTCATATCGTCGCTGAATCCCTTTTCGACCGTCTCCATACTGTCCTTGGGATCGAAGCCCATCTTCGTCTTGAGCGTTTCCATCTGCTTTAGAGCTTCCATGGCAGCCTTATCGCTCGCTCTGCGGGCATCTGCCGCTTGTTTGGCTTCTTGCTTTAACGTATTTTGTTGGCTAAAGAGGATCGCCGTGATCACTGCAAAGACGATCGTCAAAAGGACAAAAACGATTAAGGCACCTTTGAGACCTTGATTTTCTCGCGCCATCGTAGTAGCTGCTCCTGCTAGACGCCCAATAGTAGAACGCCACTTCTCGCAAAAGGGGTACACGGTCCGGCTTCTGACCAAAGCTGGTCTCTTGGAAACCGGAGCCATATGGTTTTAGTTCCGTAGGCGGTCCAGGACGAGGAGGATCGTCCTAAGCATTACGGATTGCGCATTTTCTGCAAACCGCCTAGAACTTGATTCTAAACTGACCGGCTAGCAGTGTCAACGAACTTACCCCTTTTGTGGTGATATTTTGGATACAAAACACCCCCCACAAGTGCTGCTGCGGCTCTATTTTCAGGATATCCGCGCCAAACAGGCAGAACAAGCTTCTCTAGTGGTACAAAATCGGGGCCTTCCGCCAATCCTTCTCGCGGTCGTGCCCCCACGCTTTGACCCGGGGGCGACGCTCGCGTAAACGGACCGACTCGATCCCCAAATAGTTGCCGGCCGACTTGTGGTTCTTCCCGACACACTCCAAACGAAGGGTATAGTCCCCCGGCTCAGGCCAGAAGTCCAGCAGATGCCATTCCCAGCTCCGGATCCCCGGATGATAGAAGTCCATGGTCGAGGGAAGCTCCACGCCGTTGAGATAGGCCTTGTATTTCCCATAGTCGGGTGCCTGCGTAATGTTCACGAGCAACCGCCGCGGCTCCTTCGCTTTCGCGGTCACCTTGAAGGGTATCTCGATCGCGTCTCCTCGGTCATGTTCGGGCTTGTACAAAACGTGACCCTTTGGATGAACGGCCTTGATATTGCTTTGAACATGAAAAGCACCGCCGTCCGCCTTAGGCTTGGCACCTTTCGCCTGATAGATCGCCACATCGAGATTGGGTAACACCCGCTCCGAAGCATCCGGGGCCCGAGCCGTAAAGGTCGGCGTGCCGGTCTGATACCAGAAAGCAACGCTAGAAAAATCGTCTTGCCGCTCGTTCCAGCTATGGCTCTTATAATCTTTGTTCTCATCCGGCGACATCCAACCCCAATGCTCCAGGGTCACTCGGATCGACTTTTGAAAGACGATCGGATCGTGCAGGTGCCAACGATAGGCACTCGTATGACCGCCGACAATCCCCCCTTGATCGAAATAAGGGGTGCCAAAGTAGGGCGTGCCGGCCGTGCGAAGTCCCCAAGCCGAAAGAAAATAGTCTTCGGTACCGGTACCCCAAATCGATGCTTTCTTTTCTCCGTCGATATAAATTTTTTCGTCCCCCTCGCCAAACCAGGACGGGCTCCGCGTACGGACCGAAAGGACCGTCCCGACGTAGTGCCCTTTTCCTTTAGTGTCGAGAATCACATAATCCTTGCCCTGCCGAACGGGATACTCTTGATGATATTGGGCATAAAAATAAGGCGTGTTCTTTTTGAGTTTGTCGAGCTTGATCCAGTCAATGTTGTAATAAAGCAAGTTGATGTTCTTGTCTTTGCTCTGATTGATCACTTCGATGCGGATCGATTTCTTAAACGGTATCCGCCAAAAACAGTTGTACGAATCCGCGTCCTCCACCACGACCGGGACGCTGATCACCTCGGAACGTTTCCCGAAACTATTGGCAAAGAAGTCGCCGAAAGGAGCCTCGACACCCGGCCGATCGCTGCCGTCGTAGTAAACGCGGATCAACATCTCTTGCGACGTGGCCGAACCGTTGGGTGCCCAGGTGTGCGGCTCCGTCCCGAGAAACGTGAACCACATGTGCGTCACCACGCCGGGCCCCTTCGCATCGAGAACCACTTTCGTCTGGCCCGGCTTGACTCGCGAATTGTCGCCATTTCCATGCGCATACTCACCCTTGTCGGTTCGTTGGGCCGACGTGGAACGCATGCTGCGACCTTGCATCGGTTTTGCCAAATCGTCCAACACTCCGGCACAAACCACGGCACTCATCAGAAACCATGCAATAAAAACCGACGAAGACTTTCGAAAAAAGAACGTTCGCAACACCACAACGTACCTCCTGCAGGAAAGGGCCCTCTTGTCACTCGCGTAAAATACAAGAAGGAAAATCGAAGGAAAAAGGGGGGAAGGTTTTTTGGTAACGAGAAAACAGGTCGAACAACCTATAATAAACTGCTTTTACTGCTCGTCGTCAGTCTAATGCCGTGACCGAGAAAAAACAAGCAACTTCAACAGCAATAGCAAGCGTTTGCTACAATACCTTCGCGAAAATGCCAACAATAGGGGGAAGGGTTTACCTATCGTTAATACAACAGCAATACCACCGTCCGATAACAAAAAAGCCGCAAGCAACCGCCCACTTGGGAGTCACTTGCGGCTTGGGAATGATTTTTTATCGTCGTACTAACGAGGCCCACCCGGCTTCGGGCCGGTCGGCGGTGTGGGCGGTTTCGGAGCAGCCGGCTTCGAAGCTTTCTCCTTCATCGGCACGTCTTCGGTCTTCTCGCCTTCACCTTTCGCGAAGTTCACCAATGTCTCGGGCAATTCGACCCCACCGATATCCTTCATGACTTGCATCATCGGCGGCAAGGTTCTGGCCATATTTTGAAGCCAGCCGGCCGTGGAACTCTGACCGTCCTTTTGGTTTCCGTCCCAGACGACCACCTTATCGAACTTGATGTTCGAGATCGCCTTGGCCGACGCGTCGACCAGGTTGTCGAAGTGCTCGAGCATGAGCA
>JASFHG010000244.1:0-6058 GCA_050123355.1 Planctomycetia bacterium | reverse complement strand
AACATCCCGTACTCTTCGTCCTGGAACCGAAAGTAGGTCAGGCCGATTGGCTCTTTGATCACCCAGTAGCTCTTGCCAAGGTACGTCTGCCGGCGCGCAGTCAAGTCTGACCGCTTCCGGATCGTCATCCGTTGGGTTGGATTGGAAGCCAGACTGTCTAGGAAAGTTACCATTGGCGTTACCTTGAACCGAGGAATAGCGAACAAGAGCAAATTAAAGGTATCCGGTACGAATCGCCTTTTCGACCTCTGATTTTAACGAATTTTCCCTTGTCAAGCAAGGTTTGACGAGGGAGGGGCGAACGAGTTCAGAAAGGTTGCCGCGCTCGTTGCGGTCGGTTAGCCGTTCGACTTCTGACGCAAGAGCTTTCTCCGGTCCGTCTCTTTGAGGATCGTTTTGCGAAGCCGGATACTCTTCGGGGTCACTTCGACCAGCTCGTCCTCTTCGATGTACTCCAGGGCCGCTTCGAGCGAGAGTTCGCGGGGCGGTTTCAATAAGATATTGCGGTCCGAACCGGAGGCGCGCATGTTGGTCAGCTTCTTTTCCTTCGTCGGGTTGACGGTCATGTCGCCCGTGCGGCTGTTCTCGCCGACGATCATCCCTTCGTACACCACGTCGCCGGGGCCTACGAACATCTCGGCCCGTTCTTGAAGACCGTCGAGCCCGAACGCGACCGCCTTGCCCGCGATCATCGAGACCAGCACGCCGTTGGACCGGTGGGGGATCTCGCCCTCGGCCGGCCGATACGCTTCGAAGCGGTGATGGACGATCGCGGTCCCTTGCGTTGCGTTGAGCAGCTTGGTCCGCAGCCCGATCAGGCCTCGGGCGGGGATCGAGAAGACGACATACGTGTAGTCGTTGTGGTTGTTCATCTCGATCATCTGGCCACGCCGTGCCCCGACCAGTTCCATGACCGGCCCGAGCTTCTCCGGCGGGACCTCGACAACCAGACTTTCAAACGGCTCTTCGATCTGGCCGTTGTTCTTATGATAGATCACCTTCGGCTTGCCGATCGACAGCTCGAACCCTTCGCGACGCATCGTCTCGATCAGGACGGACAGGTGGAGCACGCCGCGGCCGGAGACCTCGAACGAGTCGCCCGAAAGCTGCTCGACCCGCAAGGCCACGTTCCGCTGCAGCTCGCGTTCGAGCCGCTCGGCCACCTGACGCGTCGTCACATACTGGCCATCCTGCCCGGCCAGGGGAGAGGTGTTGATCCCGAAGACCATCTGGATCGTCGGCTCGTCGACCTCCACGCGAGGCATCGCTTTTTGGAACTCCGGATCGCAGATCGTGTCGCCGATCGTAATTTCACTCAAGCCGATCAGTGCCGCCACGTCGCCGGCGGTCGCTTCGGGCACTTGCACCCGACCGAGTTTGTCGAACAGGTGGACCTCGGCGACCTTCGCCATCTTCACCTTACCGTCGGCCTGCATCAGTGCGACCTGCTGAGCTTGTCGGATCGTGCCCGAGTAGATCCGGCCGACCGCGATCCGGCCGACATAGTCGGACCAGTCGAGCGTCGTGACCAGCATCTGCAGCGGCTGCTCGGTATCGATCTCCGGGCCGGGGATCTCTTCGAGGATCATGTCCAAGAGCATCGTCATCGAGTCGGTCCGAACATCCGGGTCGTCGGTGGCGTAGCCTTCCTTGCCCGAGGCGAACAGGTGCGGAAAATCGTCGAGCAGATGCTCCGCGTCGAGGTCCAGCATCAACTCGAGCGCTTCGTCGAGCGCTTCGTGCGCACGGGCGTCCTGGCGATCAATCTTGTTGATTACGACGACCGGCTTCAAGCCGCACTCCAACGCCTTCGACAACACGAACCGGGTCTGAGGCATCGGCCCCTCGGCCGCGTCGACCAAGACCAGCGCCCCGTCGGCCATCCGCAGCACTCGCTCGACCTCGCCTCCGAAATCGGCGTGGCCCGGCGTGTCGATCAGATTGATCTTCACCCCTTTATACTCCAGCGCGATATTCTTCGAGAGGATCGTGATCCCACGCTCCCGTTCCAGGTCGTTGGAGTCGAGGATGCAATCGCCGACAAGTTGGCTCTCGCGAAACAGGCCGCTTTGTCGCAGCAGACAGTCGACCAAAGAGGTCTTCCCATGGTCAACATGGGCAATGATGGCAATGTTCCGAATATCGTCACGTCTCATGGAGGGCACTCATATAAGGTGGGAAAAACCCGCATTATACCACCGACCGACCAAGCAGGGCAGGGGGGAGCAATCGCATACCCCCCTATATCCCCCCCAAGCCGATTCTCTTGGGCGGTGCCAAACGCACCAGAAAATAACTCGTTCCCGTTGGTCACCAGCATTGATACAAGATATTTCCCCCCACAAGCCGATTCTCTGCGCAGCAGAGAGTCGGATCCGAGGGAAAAAAAGCCTCTGACATCCCTATTTCAACTCTTCCCGCAAAAACGGTTCCAGCTCGGGATGCATGAACGTGAACCCGCTTTCGGTCAGCCGCTTGGGAACGACGTGACTATGAACCAACAAAAGCTCGTTGCCCATCTCGCCTAAAATCAAAAAGAGCATAAAGCCCGGCACCCAAAGCAGGGTAGGGCGGTGTAAGACGCGGGCAAGGCTTCGCACGAACTCGCGGTTGGTCAAAGACCCGGGCGACGTGACATTCACCGGGCCGGACATCGACTCGTCCGAGAGCACATGCGCTACGGCACGAACCGCATCGGTCAGTGAAACCCAGCTAATCATCTGGTTCCCCGACCCGAGCGGTCCTCCCAGCCCGTAACGGAAGAGCTTGTTCATTTCTGCCAGCGCGCCGCCACGCTTGCTGAGCACCACACCGAACCGCATCAGGACCTTCCGGAGCCCGGGTACCTCGAAATGTTCGACCTCGTTTTCCCAATCACGAGTCAACCGCGACAGAAAATGCTTGCCCGGCCCGATCGACTCGTCGGCCGCCAGATAGCCGGTGTCGCCATAATAGCCGACCGCCGACGCCGCGACGAACACCTTCGGCGGCTGCTTCATCTTCGGCAGCATCTTTCCCCACAGGGCGGTCCCTTTCAATCGGCTCTCGCGGATCTCTTCTTTGATCTCGTCGGTCCAACGTCCCTTGGCAACGTTCCGCCCGGCCAGATGGACCACCGCATCGATCCCTTCGAGCGACTCGATATCGATCGTTTCTTCCTCGATCGACCAATAGACGCGGCCTTGCTCCGGGTTGGCTTGCTCCGGATCGCGTACCATCCGAATGACTTCACACCCATGTTCGACCAAATAGGCACAAACGGCCGAGCCGATCAGCCCGCTCGCTCCGGTAACCGCCACACGCTTGGGCAGGGTAGGGGGGACCATGATTTTGCTCCGTAAAAAAATTTAGAGACACCCATAAATACGACTATCAAGTATAGCTTCTAAAAGGGGGGGTATTTTTTAAAGTTTTCGCCCTTTGCCGGAATCAGAGATCGCCGTAAGTTCCTTAGGATAAGGGGCTAAGAACGCCTGACTCAGGATATATTCGCTCCGGAATCGGACTGCCCAGCCGCGAAGAACCTGCAGCGGAACGCTCAGCGGCAGGCCGCCACGCCGGAACTCCTCGATCAAATCGAGCATATACTCCACCTCCGACCGGTCCACCTCGTCGGAGAAGTAGCCCATCACATGGTGCAAGACATTGATCTGCGAGGTATATCGGGCCGGCTTTTGCATCGCGTCGTGAAACGCGGTCACATACTCCGCGGCCGTCGCCTCAACGGTCTTTTGCGATCCGGCCGCCACGATCCGCCCCAATTTCTTCAAGCCGACCTGTGAATACGCCATCAAAAGATACTTGTACTCGGAATGAAACTGGACCAAATCTTTCATCCGGCCTGTCTGAACGGTCTGCCTCAGGCGAGCACCGGCAAAAATCCGCGTCAGCCAATGCTCTCGGATCGTAAAATTATGCAACCGGCCCTCGTCCTCGATCGGCAGATGGGAAAACGTATCCAAAATCGTTCGGCCGAACAGCCCGGCACCACGGCGCGCGACGCTCGATTTGTCAATCCCATGATGCACCCGCACATTACTGATCCCACATGAAGGCGAGCGGTACTTCATCAAGCACCCGTCCAAGTCGGGCAGGGCAGGGACCGTCTCACGGCAGAAATCGTGCATCTTCTCGGTCAGATCCGCACCGGTCGCCGGTTGGACCAGGGCGTCCTGTTCCGGATCCGAAGGGCTAACCACCAAACGGATCGGCCGACGGGGCACGCCGAGCCCGATCTCGCACTCGGGACAAACGGTCACCCACTCGACCAACGGACCGAGCATCTCGACCAGCGGCTCATGGATCACATCCCCGTTCCAGCGACAGGCCTCGAACCCCAGACACCGACTCGCCAAGATCCGTGGCTTGGGAAACGAAAGCGACGCTTTTTCCGCCGAATTTTCCATGATCGGCCTCCCAGGAAAAAATGGATACGTTTACTGATATTTCGACCAAAAAGCATACCTCACGCCACCTATCCCCGCAACAAAACCCCTTCAAACTTCAAACTTCTTACTTCAAACTTCCAAGTGCATCACCCCGTTGAGCATAACGAGCTTCACCTTATCCGGCCGAAAACGGACCAGATTCACGCCACAGTTGTCCTGGGGAAGTTTGGTGAACCGCTTCATCGGCATCCCGAGCAGGTTGGCCAGAAACGTGCGATTCATGACATTGTGCGCGACGATACAGATCGTCTCGCCCAGGTGCCGACCGCAGAGGGCTCGGATCGCCGGATCGCCACGACGCAGAACGTCGGCCGACGTCTCGCCGCCATAATAAGGATGGACCGACGGATCGTCGAGAAACGCACGATATGCCTCGGGCGTCTCGCGTTCGATCCGGCCCCAGTCCCAGCCGTCCCACTTGCCGACATCGACCTCGATCAGCTCGTCGACCGGCGTGACCTCCAGACCGTGCGGCTCGGCGATCACCTGGGCCGTTTGCACCGCTCGCAATAAAGGGCTAGAATAGAACGCTGTGAAGGGGACCTCCGCCAACAGCCGGCTCGTACGGGCGGCCTGATCCTCGCCCAACGCCGAAAGCGGCGGGTCGGACCGCTGACCTTGCAAAATATGAGGTCGAGCCTCGTTGTTGGGGGTCGCACCATGTCGAATCAAATAGAGCCAGCACGTATCGGCCATGAAAATTTATCCTTTGTAGGTCAGGGCTTGCCCTGACGTTTTCTCTCGAGTATTTTTGTTTTTTAAATCCTGTTTAGCGGTCGAATGGAATTCGACGCTTTTTGAAGCTTTCTGTTACGTAGGAAATTTTCCTGGTGCGGGAGCACCGTCCAAAAAACGTCGAACAAGTTCGACCGCTAAACATGATACTGATAGCAAACCAACCCAAAAATTCCACCCACCATTTCGCAAAATGAAAGCATGCATCCAACGCGTCAGTCGGGCGTCCGTCACCATCATCGAAGGGCAGGGGGGCGATCCCACTCCCCAAGTCGTCGGTCAGATCGGGCCGGGCCTGGTCGTCCTGCTCGGGGTCGCGGAAACCGATACCGACGCGGAGGCGGAAAAACTAGCCCAAAAGACGGTCGACCTGCGAATCTTCGAGGATGACGAAGGTAAAATGAACCGATCGCTCCTCGAGTCGGGTGGGCAGATGCTCGTTATCAGTCAGTTTACCCTACTGGCCGACTGTCGAAAAGGACGTCGCCCCAGCTTCGTCGCCGCGGCTGCTCCCGACGAAGCCGATCGACTCTATCAGGTCTTCACCGCAGCCGTCCGGAAATCGGGCGTGCAAACCGCCAACGGCCAGTTTCAAGCCCACATGCAAGTCGAGCTTGTCAACGACGGCCCCGTCACCATCTGGCTCGATACCGAAGACCTGTCCCGACCGAGAAGAAGTTAGAACCGGCTTTTCAACGGAAAAACTCTTCCGTCTTTTCTCGCACCGTCTCGAAAATATCCTGCGAGGTATCGTAGGCTTTGTTTTCAAGATCCCGAAACTGATCGCCCGGCTGGGCATTTTGTTCGCGAATCTTTGCTTGATTGGTTCGATACTTGGTCATCCAGCTCGGCTCGTTCACCGCGATGTAGCTGAG
>JASFHG010000243.1:0-6066 GCA_050123355.1 Planctomycetia bacterium | reverse complement strand
CCCGAAAAACTTGGCGGCCTCTTGCTCGACATCAGCCATGGGAGGGGTAGTTCCATACCGCACTCGGGACGTTGCACTCCCAAGCCCAAATTGTTCGGTGGCCTGAATAGCGGCTTGAACCAATCGAGGATGCCCATGAAGGCCCAAGTAGCCGGTTCCGGAAAAATAAAGATATTCTTTGCCATCGATCGTTGTCCGAACCGATGGAGGACTTTGCATAAGATGTACCATAATGGTTTTCCTTCCTTGGGAAAAAGGGACTTTTGCTTTTTAAACCAAGAAGTGGAGGTCCTCTTTTTTCTCATTGACATATAGTTCTTTTTGCTTCTTTTCAATCTGTTTTTACAATCTATAGATCCCTTTCCCTTTTGGCAAGCCGGCCTACTTTTTTGATAAATAAAGCTTTTGTTTACATGCAACCTGTATTTGACCAAGAATCTTAAAAAATTTTTCTTGAGATACCGATTTTGCGGACAATCAAAAATTGTCCTAAATTCCCTTCCGATAAGGTTTTTCAGCAATTTACTCTTTTCATAGCCTAATGACCCCGTTCTTTCTGGGGGGGTCTTCCTGACATTCGGTACAGCTTTTCATAAAACCGCAAGCTACGTTTAGATAACACAGGCGAATAGTGCAGCTTATGCTCAGGTGTCTGAAACGTGGATTTCAGCCTCAAGCAAGCAAATACCTGGGGCATTTCCGTCTTCGAAAAGATGTGAAATCCGTTGGTATTCCAAGCTGTTTTCCTAACCAATAGAAACTTAGTTCTCAGAACTAAAAATTTTGAAAGCCCGTTACAAGAAGAGGTGATTAGATGATTTTTAAGGCGAAGAGTTTGCGAGCGAAGATGCTTACCGTTGGACTTGCGATGATGATAGTTCCTTTGGTTATTGTGGGAATTATCAATTATATCCAAAACACCAGCATTCGAGATGCCGCAGTAACGGAAACCAAGGCACTTGCTTACACGGATCTGGACCACATAGCCAAAAGTGTACAGCGCATGTGCAAAGCCCAGCAGGAGCTTCTGGAAAGAGAAGTTACGAGCGCACTGAACGTGGCTCGCGACGAAGTCAAGCAGATGGGAGGGGTTTCCTTCTCGGACGAAAACGAAGTGAAATGGAAAGCAGTCAACCAGTACACCAAAGCCACAAGTACGGTTGAGCTTCCGGAAATGAAAATTGGTGAAGAGTGGCTTGGACAAACCAAATCGCTTGATGAAAAAGTTCCTTTGGTAGACAAGATTGGAGCCATGCTTGGGCAGACCTGTACGGTTTTCCAACGGATGAATGATCGCGGTGACATGTTGCGTGTTGCCACGAACGTTGAAAAAACCGATGGCTCTCGTGCAATTGGTACTTACATTCCCGCGACGAATCCCGATGGCACGCCCAATCCCGTGCTGAGTAAGATTCTCCATGGCGAATCCTTTGTCGGTCGAGCTTATGTGGTGAACAAGTGGTACATCACGGCTTACGAACCGATCAAAGACAAAAGTGGCCAAATCGTTGGTACTTTGTACGTTGGTGTCCCTCAAGGATCTGCCAAGAGTCTGAGGCAAGCAGTCATGGACATCAAGGTTGGTGATACTGGTTACGTGTATGTCCTCGATGGCAAAGGTCACTACGTCATTTCCAAGGGCGGAAAACGTGACGGCGAAGACATCATAGGCGCCAAAGACGCCAACGGAAAATTGTTCATCAAGGAAATAGTGGAAAAGGCAGCCGTCCTCGGACCCGACGACGTGATGACAACCACCTACGATTGGCAAAACGCCGGCGATCCAGAACCTCGTCAAAAAGTTGTCCGAGTAACTTATTTTGCTCCGTGGGACTGGGTCATTGGTGCCGGTTCCTATACCAGTGAATTCCAAAAAGCCGAAACGGCTATCGAAGAAATCAGTTCTACCTCGAATTGGTTCCTCTACGGGGATATTATTATCTCGATCGTGGTCTGCTCGCTGCTTTGGTTTTTAATCTCGACTCGACTTTCCAGTCGAATCATGCAGCTGATTAAACAGCTGATTGATGGAGCCGAGGAAGTCACCAGTGCGGCCAATCAGGTTTCGCGAGTAAGCCAAAGCTTGGCCGATGGTTCCGCCCAACAAGCGGCCTCGATCCAAGAGACCAGTAGCAGCATGGAAGAAATGGCTTCGATGACGAAACAAAATGCGAGCAATTCGGGTGAGGCAAATACCCTCTCGAACGAAGCAACTCGGGTAGCCGATGCCGGTGCCGAGTCGATGCAACGCATGAGTGGAGCGATCGATCGCATCAAAAATTCGAGCGACCAGACCGCGAAGATCATCAAGACCATCGATGAAATCGCATTCCAAACCAACCTGCTTGCCCTCAACGCGGCTGTCGAAGCAGCTCGAGCCGGTGAAGCGGGTAAGGGATTTGCAGTGGTTGCTGAAGAAGTTCGTACCCTTTCGCAACGATCGGCCGATGCGGCTCGAGACACCTCTGAAATGATCGAGGAATCGGTACGCAACGCCGAAGAAGGGGTCACTCTCACGCAAGAAGTTGCTGAAGTGCTCGAACAGATTGCTACCAGTAACCGAAAGACCAACGACTTGATCAGTGAAATCGCCGTGGCGAGCAGAGAACAGTCGGATGGTATCGAACAGGTTAATGATGCGATCACGATGATGGATCAAGTCACGCAAAGCAATGCTGCCAGTGCGGAAGAATCTGCTGCCGCCAGTGAAGAACTTACGGCTCAGGCCGCTGCTCTTCATGATTCGATCTTTGAACTCCAGTCCATTATCACTGGTGAAAAATTTGAGAAAACTATCACAAATTATGGAAATTACGAGCAAACCACGGGCGGTTCCTATACCACGACCCGAAGGCCTGCCGGTAGTTCAAAAACCAAAACGACGACCAATACCACGGCCGATCGATCTTTCTGCGAATTTGATATGATGGAAGCGGAAAAATTCGATGAACCGGTCGGTTGCCCTTAGTTGGTTGATTGATTTTTAAAAATTTCCCCGCCGACTCAAAAGAGTTGGCGGGGTTTTTTTATGGAAAATCGGCCTATTATTTGTTTTGTCTTGACGTCATTCTGGCCATCCATTACTCTAACTTTCTGGGATTTCTCTATCTCAGAGAACGCTTTTAGGCTTCAAAAGGAAGTGTCACGATGACCGATTTGAGTTTTCAAGGAAAAAACGTGCTTATCACTGGTGGGTCGAGTGAAACCGGTCCGTTTATTTGCCGAGAGTTCGCTGATGTGGGGGCCAACGTTGCGGCCACTTGGTTTTCCAACCGGTCCGGTTTGGAAGCGACCGGAAAATACGTCCGGGAACAAGGGGTCGATTTCTTTCCCTTTCATCTTGACCTGCTCGATCAGGCCAGTATCGACCAGCTCATTCGCGATGTACAAGAGACTTGGAGTCAGCTCGATGTTTTGGTCCTTTGTTGTGGCACGAAGGGCCTCCGGCCGTTCCAGACGCTTTCTCGTGAACAACTCGATACGGCGGTCGACGGCAACGTCAAAGGCAACTTCATGCTCGCGCACCGGCTCGGCTATTGGATGAAGACGCAGCCCGACTCGCTCGGCAAGATCATCCAATTGACGGCCATGTCGGCGGAGAACGCGACCCATTCGGCCTATGGACTGGCCAAAGCGGCCCAAAATTCGATGGCCGATTTCCTCGCATTGAACCTCGCTCCCAACGTAACGATCAACACGATCGCCCCGATCACGATCGAACAGGATCCGAGTGTGACGGCCCCGCCGCCCGACCCGGCCCCACTCGGCCGCCGGATCCACGCCCGGGAGATCGCCCGCATGTGCCGCCTGCTGTGCGACCCAGCCTTCGCAACGGTCACCGGCGAGCTCATCCGCATGGACTCCGGCCGCCACGTCGGCACGGCCTATCCGAAAGAATTATAGACACCATCAATGGTCAAACCTTACCGTTGATGCTTTGTTAATACAGCAAGCCCCATTAGCCCTAGGCCAAGTAACGCGACCAGCGTCGAGGGCTCTGGTACGGTGGTAGCCGACATGGCATAGGTATAAAATTCTCCCAGATCGATCGCACCTGCTTCGGCACCTATGTCCGTGTGAATGATCAGATTGGCATCGTAGGTATTAGTACATGCGATTCCTTCTCCCTGGAAACGCAGTTGTAACTCGACCGATTCACCAACGAGCAGCACGCCCGTATCGTCCCCCACAATCCCGAAAAGATTGGCGTCTTCGCCGG
The DNA here is from genome assembly GCA_050123355.1 of Planctomycetia bacterium. GTDB lineage: Bacteria > Planctomycetota > Planctomycetia > Pirellulales > Thermoguttaceae > JASFHG01. The sequence continues at coordinate 1,847 of JASFHG010000243.1, read as the reverse complement.
TGATCTCGGCCCAAAAGCCCAACTGCGTCAGCTCGCCCAGCTCTTCATCTTCGGTCACGTTAGAGATTTCAAAAAAGACATCAAAGAACGAATCCGGCGGTATATCACCAAAATCGATCGTCGTATTTATTTCCGCTTCCCCCTCGAATATCGGTCCTACCCCACGGCCCGTGCAGTCTAAGTAAGCAGTAAAGCCTTCTCCTGTCACATAAGCCTCAACAGGAGTTTCTGGGGGATAAGGAGGCCAGACATAGAAACAATGCCCAAGCATGCCAATATCTTCACCATGGTCCGTTGGAGTATAGGCAAAATCAAAACGGCCGAGTTCGTGAAAATCTCCGTCATCCATGATGCTCTCTGGCCACATCCCCACATCGTAGCCTTCATAAGTGCCGACTTGTGGATTTCTCATTTCCGTGGTTCCGATACGCACATTTCCAAAATCGACATTTCCGGCATCCGGATTAGGTAAGGGTGCAGCCGATTCTATCCAGCCAACAGGCTGATTTTTCCAAAGGTAACGTTCTCCATTGACAGTTATATCCATGGTTACATAGGCTCGGGGATTATCATGGGGATACTCATAAGAACCCGTATCCATAATATAAGCAAAGGTGGTGAAATCCGATGCCACCGTAAAGCTGGCGCTCACATTCCCTACACCGGCTACCATGTATGGATCTGACATAACAAGCCCCACCGGATTACTGAAGTCGTTCGTCTCTACGGGACCAGAATGGATCTCCGTGATTCTTGGAATGAGACTGGTGCTAAAAAATTTGGGAAAAAGAAGAAAAGAATCATACCTTGCTTCCGCCGGTAAATAATCGAAAACATGATCGTTCAAGGGTACATCATCATGGTAGAGAAAAAAACCAGGACTCCAATTCTCTATGAAAGTAGCGGTGGAAAAAATGTAATCGCCTGAACTATTCGGAATGTTATACGAAACGTTGTGAACATTTTTGAATGTCAATTCATTGACAACAACCTCGCACCCAGGTTCAAGTGCTCCCAATTGCAAAAAATAGCCCGTAGGATTAGAACTACCCATCCAATTGTACTCCCAATACATGTAGGGGTCCGCCCAACAAAATGAACTCGAAAAACTTCCATACAAAAAAACAGCCACGATCAGAAAGCGTCGCATGGTCTTTTCCTCTTGGAAAAAATGAATAGGATCTTAAAAGTCTTCGGCGACAAAGCCAAAGAGTCATTCTGTAAAGAACGCTTCTGATTAATAACAAATTCATAGATAAAAAGCAAGAGCATATCCACAATAAGGCAGAAATCAACCCCGGTGAGGGGGGAAGCAAATTGACCCTGATCGGCCTATCAGCTATGTTGGGAAAATGGCCAGCTTTGAATCCAGTTTCTGCGAAAAAAGGACACGAGAGATACGATGAAAAACAAAACGCTTTGGAGGAGATGGATCGTTATGGGTGGTATCGTTGCCGGAATAATCAGCCCGGCGTTAATGGGCACCCCGACACAAGAGAAAAAACCGGCCGCACCACCTGTTACAAGCGTGCGGGCGATTGCTCATCAATTCACAGTCACACCCATAACGCTGACATACCCCCAAACCAAACGGATCGATCATACGGACACCTACCATGGCACGACGGTCGCCGATCCGTATCGGTGGCTCGAGGATGATGTGCGGCAGTCAAAGGAGGTTACCGAGTGGGTTAAGGCCGAGAATCAGGTAACGAACGCCTTTCTCGAAAAGATCCCCCAACGCGACACAATCCGGAAGGTGATCACGCGGCTGTACAACGTGCCACGTGTCTCGACACCGGTGAAAGTGGCCGGTCGATACTTCTTTTCCAAGAACGACGGGCTGC
>JASFHG010000242.1:0-6081 GCA_050123355.1 Planctomycetia bacterium | reverse complement strand
TGTAGGGTATAGGTACTGTCATTAGCCCAAGGGACATAGTTGGGGGTTGTTATAATCGTTATTGTGGCAGACTCACTCGTTTCAATTCCATCGCTAACCGTATACTCAAATACAACGGTTTCTAAAGGCCCAGACAATAAAGGATCATAAGTCCAGGTGCCATCGCCGTTGTCTATTAGCGTTGTATACTCATCTTGAGCGACGGTATCAACGTTTACCGACAAATTGCTGTTGTCATCATCCGGATCAAAGTCATTCAGTAATAGATCATTGGCGCTGAATGTCACAGCCGTGGTGCCATGAGCATAAAAATAATCGTTGCAGGCGTAGGGGGCGTAGTCTGTCACCTCGATAATTACGGTAATTGGGTCTGACGTTGTATAGCCGTTGGAGATGGTACATTGGAATGAATCTTGGCCGGCATAATCCGATGCGGACTGGTAAGAAAAAGTGCCGTCATTTGGATCCAAAGCGAAAGGACTTGGGCCATCAAAATGACTTGGGCCAGAGCCTTGTACGAGGTCGCAGGTTACCGAACCATATGTTACTCCATCATTAGCTAGAACGCCTTCAAGGAAAGTATAAATTTCAAAGGTTTGGCCGTGAACCACATAGTAGGTATCTTCAACTCCCTGGAAAGATGGCGAGACAATCTGCAGATTCACCGTTGCTGTTGAAGTATTCCCATAAGAATCGGTTAACGTGTAAGTGAAAGAGTCCCCTTCAACCGTGCTGGAGTTGGGGGTGTAATAAAAAGAACCGTCTGGGCTTAATGTAACATTTCCATTTGTTGGTGGTGTTAGTAACGTCGCCGATAGAGAATCATTTTCGTAATCACTATCATTAGCTAATACTCCGGATTCTACAGGGACGGTAATGGTTGCTTCCCAGTCGACGTTATAATAATCATCCACGGCAATAGGACTTGTATTGCTTACTTGAATTGAAACCGTGATCGGGTCTGAAATTTCGTACCCATCGGAAACTTTGTACGTAAAGCTATCCGCACCCTTAAAGCCCGTGTTGGGTGCGTAGGTCCATGTACCGTCGGCAATATTTTCGGTAAGCGTGCCATGTGAGGGATTTCCAACGATAACGACAAGGAGGTCATCGGATTCCGAATCAAAATCATTTGCCGTCAGGTCGGCCGGCCCAAAGGTGACCGAGCTTTCCGTAGCGACGGTCAGCAGGTCGGCCGCGCCTACAGGTGCCGCATTCACGACATCAATGGTTACTTTAACCCATTCCGAAGAAGGAGTGCCCAGGATGGTGGTTTGGTAATAGAAAGAATCTCTGCCTACAAAATTACTACTTGGAGTATACGTAAAGGTTCCATCGGCATCGAAATTGACATAGCCATGACTCGGGTTTTGCACTTTAACGGCACCGAGCGTTGCTCCGCTTGCGTCATAATCGTTTGCCAGGACTCCTTGCCACGTTTCGTTGACATCGAGCGTTTGGTCATGCTGCACCAGGTAATGGTCAGACAATGCCCAGGTTTCCGTGGCCGTATTTACCAAAGTGACGCGGAACGTCTGTTCCACATAAGTTCCGATCGAGTCGGTAGCCCGCACGGTAATCAACGAGGAACCGGACTGACTGCTGCCATAGGTCAAGGTCAGTATGCCGTTTGAAACCGAGGTGCCGGACACGAGCGTCGTATTCGTGTTGCCGGGAGCGGTATACGTGATTGTACCGGTGAGATATGAGTAGGGATCTTGCAAGGCAGACGCCAAATCAATCGTTGATGCCGGAGTGTTCATGGCAAGCGTGACGTCTTCAATTTCCCATGTGGGCAAGCCGTCGACAATCACCGCGGTATGGGACGTATTGTAGGTTCCATCTTCGTCGGTGGCTTGTATTTGGATTGTGTAATTATTTGCCGTGGTATACGGATGCGTCACAAAGGTGGCATCTCCCGAAGCGTACGCTAAGGCAGATCCATCGCCCCAATTGATCACCCATTGGCTAACGGCGTCATCTCCTGGGTCGATGGCACGCAAGCTCAATACATACTCGGCACCGACTACCGCCGAGGCGGGCGAGCTGATTTCCAAAGTAGGCGCGACATTTTCGATCGGGAGCAAATCTTCATCAGGGATATCGGTATTGACACCTGCCTGCCAGTTATCTGCAATAATGGTAACATCGGAACCGTCTATCTTGCCGTCCTGATTGACGTCTCCCATGGCCCACGTAACGTTTTCGCCTGATCCGGAAACTCCTGCCTGCCAATTGTCCGCAAGGATCGTGACGTCAGAACCATCTACTTTCCCATCAAGATTGACATCTCCCGAAACAACGTAGAGAGGCAGGAATATTTCATTATCTCCATCGTCCTTGTTGAACCAGCCTTGCACCATGTAGTGCCCATCATCTTCGTAAACATGCGAGATCGTCCACTTGTTTGGTGCGGTTTGCACGATCCCTTCACCCCAATCATTTCCGGATTCCGGAGCAAAAAAGATTTGGGTTTGTCCATCTCCCCAATCAATGGTGATACTGTCTATTGTGGCTCCCGCTGCCGCTTCAACCTCTAAATCGTGAACTTCGCCCTCATAAAAAGTATCTTCGGCACCATCACTATAGGAAAAATCGCCATCTTCCATAACGCACGCATATCGCGCTCCCATGGCAATGGAGGCCGTGAATATTTCTTGCACATTGACTTCCGTTACAATGGTGGTACCGGTATCTTGTGTCGTTTCCTCATCCCAAACCGTAACCGTAATAGTTTTCGTGCCCCCTTCATGATAGGTGTGATTTTCATAGAAATGGGCCTGATTGATGGGATCGCTGGAGTACGTAAAGGTTTCGGCGACTTCTTGATATAAGCTGCTTTCGTCAATATCACCATTATTGATTTGAATGCCGACATACTTATAGCCATCACCCCAGTCGATCGAATAATAAAAAGTATTGTTAAATTCGCCTCCATATCCGGGGTCAGTAATAAGGGCACTTATGTTGAAAATGTCGTACTTATTGACAGTCTCGCTATGGCTAAGTTCCACGGTGGGTGCAACTTTGTATTCGTAGGCACCGATGTCGACATAATCATAGATAATTCGTGCGTTGCCCTCGAGGTCGGCGGTAAGGCCATAAGAGGTAACGGCCGAGTTGAGACCGTCATCGATGGCCATACTGTTTGTGCTCAAATGCAGATCACCTTCGTCGTCCGAGGTTCCCCAGATGCCATCAGTGCCTGGAGAGGGATCTTCGACAAAATCAGGATCCGCCACCTCGATCATGTTGTTAGAACTGGCCGTCTCGATTGTGCCGGAAATGTCAGGGTCGGGAGAAAATGGAGCATTATTCAGGGCTACAATCGAATTGTACAAGGTTGCTGTATCGTCCGGATCGATTACAATTCCACCACTAATGTATCCATCGTTACCCGCAATCGTCGAGTTGACAATATCCAAGGTGACAGACCTGCTACTGGAGCCATCCGTATGGATGGCCCCGCCACCATAAGAAGCAACGTTCCCCATAAAACTAGAATTGGTAACAGTTACATTGCTTCCATAGGCAGTATACAATCCACCACCATCGGTTGCCGTGTTATTAAAGAAGGTTGTACGATCGATATCAGCTTCACTTTCATAAACAAAAATGGCACCTCCCTCATCTTCAGCATCATTTTGAGAAAAAACCGAGCCACCCGAGACATATAACTCTGCTCCACAGTCTGCGTAAATTCCTGCTCCTTGTTCGGCGGTGTTTTCCGAAAACTCGGTATTGACAATATTGGCAAGGGTCAAGAACGCAACAAGGCCACCGCCGGCTCCTTCCGCAGTGTTATTTGTGAACACAGAGTCCGTGATTTCAAGTTCGCTATATTCCCCACTATAAATCCCGGCACCCCAATTTGCGGTATTGCCACTGACAATAGTATTCGTGATAGTACAGATGCCCCCTTCGATGAGCATGATTCCACCACCAGAAGCATAGTTGCCGGCGGTGTTGCCTGAGATAGTTGAGTCGTTGAGTATAAGGTTACTTCCAAAATCGACGAATATTCCGCCACCTTCCGAACACAGGGTCGAATTATTGGAGATTGTCGAATTGTTGATCGTAGCCGTACTGTCATATTCGAGGAAGATTCCGCCGCCTTCATATTCGGAGTAGTTATCGGTGATGACGCAGCTATCAATCGTGATGTTGCTGTCACATTGGACATAGAAGCCACCGCCGGCACCTTGCGTTAAACCGCCCGTGACAGTCATTCCAACAAAAGCGGCTGTGATACAATCCGAGACGACAAAAATACTCTCAGAACTTCCACTAATCGTAAGCAGCTCGGCACCAGGCCCGAAAATGGCAACGTCACTGTTGACGGCGAATTCCGAGCCGGTAATTGTGCCCGGTCCAGAAGCAAATAAACTTGCCTCGAACGCGATGCTATCGAGGCCCGGGTTTTGGCTGGCCAGATAGAGTGCTTCACGTAGGCTCAGGTCGCCGGGAGAGTAGTCTGTGTCGAGTTCATCCGTGAGCGTGGAAACCGTGATCGGGCTGAATTCATAGGCACCGATATCCACCTTATCGAAGAGGATGCGATCATTGCCGGCGATGTCGGTAGTAAGGCCGTAGCTGTATGCAATATCGTTGTTGCCTTCATCGATTGCAATGCTGTCGTAGCGGAGGCGTAAATCGACCTGGTCATCGGCCGTCCCCCAAATCCCGTCACTACCCGGCAGTGGATTTTTAACGAAAGAAGGATCGTTCCCCAGCAGCCTATTGGTACTTTCGGGCTGGATATTATTCCAATTTGAAAGATTGTTCCCCATAGACGTGGCCGTATTCAAGGAAACGATCGAGTTTTGTATTGTAACATCATCGTAAACCGAAGCATCAATTCCTCCTCCATAGTCCGCCTCGTTAGCCGTGATAGTTGAATTGATGACATACAAGTCGACAAATGCCTCGCTGCCAGTACCGTAAGTATAGATTGCACCACCTTCGCTTGATGCGGTGTTGCCATAAAGGGCGGAGTTGGCCACAACGGCATCAACATCGCCGTGAAAACCGAGAGCCCCACCATCAATCGCGACATTTCCAAACATGGTAGTACCGTAAACGTCGACGCTTCCGTGGAGGATATAAACGCCGCCACCATTGGTTGCGGTATTGTTGACAAAAGTTGAGCCGTCCAAAATCGTTAGATCAGAAAGGTCGCTTCGGATTCCGCCACCGGAAGGAGAATCGTTCTCGATGAAATCAGTATTGGTAAAGGTTGCCGTGGCTTGATAAATGCGGGCACCGCCACCATAAGTGGTTGCCGTGTTATCGGAAAAAGTTGAATCCGTAAAGGTAACTTCACTCTGGTCTTTGACATAAATACCACCACCATAGCCGGAGCTGTTTCCGTCAAACGTCGTGCCAGAAACCGTACCGGTGGCTCCACCGGTAAACGCGATCCCGCCACCGTAGTTGGTTCCCGTATTGGAGGAAATATCGGAATCGTTAACTGTCAAGACGGCATTGGTGCCGCTTATGATTCCTCCGCCATAGGTAGCGGTATTGTTAGTGATCGTGGTGTTATTGAGTGTAAGCTCGCTATTGCTAACAAAAACACCGCCGCCGCGAGTGGCTGTGTTACCGGTGATGGTCATGTCGTTGAGCGTTACATCGCTACCGCTCATGCCGCAGACTCCGGCACCATCGTAGGATGAACCGCCGGTAAAAGTCATGTCGGACAAGGTTACCACTTTACCGCTTCCGACGGTAAAAACGCGACTGAGATCATCCGCATCGATCGTCAACAGATTTTCGCCTGGTCCTTCAACAATCGTATCGCTGTAAGCAGCAAGTGGGGTTCCGTTAAGAACCATGGTTCCCGGCGAGGAAAACAGTGCCGGGTCAAAGACGATTGTATCCGTACCCGAGTTTTGATCGGCCAGATAAAGAGCTTCTCGCAGGGTCAAGTCGCCATACGTGTAATCGCCATTGGTTCCGTCTGCGAGTGTCGAAACGAGGATGTCTCCGTCGTATTCATAAGCTCCGATATCAACCTTTTGATAAATCACTCGATCGTTACCGGCGAGGTCGGCTGTAAGACCGCTGGCACTGCTGTTATCG
>JASFHG010000241.1:0-6091 GCA_050123355.1 Planctomycetia bacterium | reverse complement strand
TTCGGTTTGGGCCACACTGTATTCCCGAAACGCCTGTGCCAGTTGGTTGTGGAGGACCAGACCGAGGCGATCTCTTTCCTGATGGGCCATCATCAGTTCGGCACGTGCCCGCATGATGTTCCCCTGATTCCGGTCATAGATTTTCAAGGGAACCATGACTTCGAGCGTCGCTTCGGTATACTCGCTGTCGTCGTTATAGGCGACCGCCGCGCCGATCTCCAGGTTGGACTTTCGCTCGGCACATTGACGTTGCCACTCGCACCGTGCCTGAGCGATTTTCGCGTTGGCCTCTTCCAATAGGGGGCTTTCGATCAAGAGTCGTGTGAGAGAGGCTTCCCAGGCTAGGGCCGGGATATTTTTTTTGAGATCTCCTTCGATCGGTACCTGCTGCATGTCGGGTCGGCCCAAGATACCGGCCAGTCGTTGCCACGAAGCGAGATAATTGCGACGTGCAGTATGCAAAGTCAGCGATGTTCGGTTTGCTTCGATAAAGGCCATCAAGACTTCCGACTGGTTCACCTCCTTGGCCTTGAAAAGTTCCTCGGTGATCTTGGCGTCATCTTCACTGATCTTGACCAACTTTTCGAGGATCTGGATCCGTTCCTGTGAGGCCAGGATTGCGATCGCGCTGATGCGCACGTCATTTTCCACGCGGAGTTGCTGAGCACGGAATTGGGCCTCGGCGGCCCAGACGGCCCGTGATGCGGTTGCTCGACTCAAGCCAAGCTTATTGCCGGTGACGATCTCTTGCGAAAATCCGACCCCCTGCCGACCAGCTTGGCCTCCGTTGCCCATCTCTTCGGCGACCCAGCCAATGTTCGGATTGGGGCAGAGGCCTGCCTGGACTTGGGTGCCACGCAAGGCACGGATATGGGCGGCTGCTTGAATTAGTGTGGGGTTGGTAGCCAGGGCCATCTGTTGCAGTTGCTCGATCGTCACCTTGGGGCCCGCTTGGGGGCTCACCGGGACAACGTTTTGGATGGCCTTCAGTTTCTCTGACAGGAGGAAGTTAGGAGTAGGTGCGGTTTCTACCTCAACCTCGGGGAGTCGGACCATCTCGACACAAAATGCGTTGGACACCGACAGCCAGACAGCCAAGCAGGCAGTCGACAGGCAGAGAGTTCCCCAGCCCGTTTTATTTCCTGGCCTCTGTCGATTTGGTCGCAACTTCCAGCTTGTAAGACGCATACTTACTCCAGATACTCAGTGTCTTGATAGACCAACACTTTCGTTACAATCGACATGATTGGATAAACATCTGGGTAAAATTACTATCACGCATACGCATTACCCAGTCGCCATATTCTACCAAGATTGTTAGCGATTCAGGTGTTAGCCCGGTCGCCTGCGGCCGGATTTGAGTATAAGTTTCAGAAAACTTCAGACTAACGGCACGACAAGACCGTCATAGGCCAGCTCGATCCCCTCGGGCAGCTTGGCGTTCGTGGCGGCGTGGTCCAGGTTGTGGCAGATGTGGGTAAAGATGGCCCGACGGACACCCAATTTCTGAGCCGTTTCGACGGCCTGATCCAGGTGCATGTGGGTGGGGTGCGGTTTCTCGCGAAGGGCGTCGAGAATGAGCGTTTCGACCCCCTCCAATAACGGCCAGCTTGATTCGGGGATCTCTTTTACGTCGGTGCAATAGGCCAAGTCGCCGACGCGGAACCCGAGCACGTCGTGGCGGCCGTGCAAGAGAGGGATCGGAGTGATCGTCGCTCCGAAGAGGTCAAACGGTTCGAATCGGCCGTCTTGATCGGCATCGAGTCGTCGAAATTCGAGTCGCGGCACGCCACCGGCCGGGAAGCGTTGGGTGATCGGATCGAACGCGTAGCGGAAGACCGACCGAATGCTTTGCTCGACCGTCTCGGTGCAGTAGATTGGCACGTCATGTTCCAGGTACTTTGGAAAGATTCGCAGATCGTCCAGTCCGAACAGGTGATCAACATGCTCGTGCGTAAACGCGACGGCGTTGATTTGTCCGATCTGCTCCCGAACCAGTTGGACCCGAAGCTCGGGCGTCGTATCGATCAGCAGATTTCCCTCCGGCAGTCCGAACACCACGCTCGACCGGGTTCGATAATTCCGAGGGTCGTCACTCGTGCATACCTCGCAGTCGCACCCGATCATCGGCACCCCGTGTGAAGTGCCGGTGCCGAGAAAAATCAATTGTCCAGTAATCTTACGATTGGGAGTGCGTGGCATGAAAATTTGAAGTGTGAAGTTTGAAGTGTGAAGAATGACCGCTAGCGATCTTCTGGCTTCTGTTCTTTGTCATCTGTCCTCCTCTATCAACATAGATCGTCGATCCAACATTCGATCAAGGTCGTTTGGTTGGCATTGCGATCAATCTGCTGGAGGGCGTCGAGCGAGCGTTCCAGGCGGGCGGCCATCGGTTCGGCGGCGTCCGGGTTGGTACTCAGCTCGAGCAGACGCTCACGATAGAACTCGATGGCGAAACGAATAACGTAGCGGAGGCGGGCACGGCGTGCGGGGGCGTCTCGGCCAGCCTCGTCAACGAACTTCGAGACCATCGTTGCAGTACGGACACTTTCGAGCCGGGGTTGGTTCAGTTGCGTAAAGAGCCGTTTGCGAAATTCCCAAAGTGCCGGATCGGCCAGTTCGGTCGCCATTTCGAGGCTCCCTTCGGCTCGTTCGGCGATCGGCGCTGCCTCGGCATCGTTAGAAACAACCCCCTGCTCGACGAGCAGACGAGCGACCGTCTCCGACGGGAGCGGCTCGAAGCGGATCGTCTGGCAGCGGGATCGGATCGTCGGCAGTTGGCGGGCAGGGCTCGTGCCGATCAGAATCAAGACAGATTGTGGTGGTGGTTCTTCGAGCGTTTTCAGCAGCGCGTTAGCCCCTTCGATATTGAGGAGGTCCGCATCGTCGATGATCGCGATCTTTCGGCCCCCTTTGAACGGCTTGAGACTGATCTCGTGGCACAGGCCTTGCTGCATCCGGTGGTCTCGATCGCCGATCAGCAGTTCGATCGGGATGTAGGCTCGGTCTTTCGGCTTCTCGACACGAATTACGTCGGGATGGGTGCCGGCGTTGACCTGCTTGCACGAGGCGCAAGCTCCGCACGGGTTCAATTGGGCCTCGTCGTTTGTATCGCACAGCAGCGCCTGGGCCAGCCGCAGCGCGAACGTTCGCTTTCCGATCCCCGCCGGGCCGACGAAGAGGAAGCTGCTGGCGAGCCGGCCTCGGTCCAGCGCGCGGCGGAAGCGTTCTACAGTGGTGTCATGTCCTTCGATGCCGTGCCAAGTCATGCGGAGTCTCCATCATCCCCGTTATCGCCATCGTGGCTCTCTGCTTCGTGCAGCTCGACCGGCCCGAGGTACTCGACCCGGCCCGGGCGGTTTTCCCGCGAGAGGACCGGGCCCGTCACGTGGGCGGCCTGCTGACGACCGGTCCGAAAAGGATCGTTGCCGAGATCGATGTCCGGATCGGTATGTGTGAACTGGTTGACGTGCAAGGTCTGCGTCGGAAACGCGAACTGGATCTTCAATTTTTTCGCAAGGCGGATAATGTCGAGGATGAGCCGATGCCGCTCGCGAAGCTCCATCGCCCAGTCGGGACAATCGAAAAACATATAAACCAAAATATCGAGCGAGCTCGAGGAAAATTCGTTGAGATAAACGTGATAATAATCTTTGCGGGTATAGGGATGACGCCGGATCAGCTCGCGGATCCCCTCACAAAACGCTTCGATCTGTTCCGGGTCGGTGGAATACTCGACCCCGACGACCGCTTTGTAACGCCGATAGCGCCGGCGGCCCATGTTGTCGACCACTGCCGTGGTGAGGAGGCTGTTGGGGATCGTGATCAGCGAATTGTAAAAGGTTCTTACCCGTGTGCTCCGGATGCCGACCGATTCGACCGTTCCCTCGGTATTGTCGGTGACGATCCAGTCGCCGATTTCGAAGGGACGGTCGACCAAAACGGTGATCGAGCCGAAAATGTTGCCGATCGTATCCTTGGCCGCGAAGGCGATCGCGATACCGCCGACCCCCATCCCGCCGAGGAGCCCCATTACTGGCAGGTCGAAAGTTTCGGCGAAGATCAAAATACCGATACAGACCGCGAAGACCTTGAGTGTACGCGAGACCAGCGGGATGAGCAGGTCGTCGAATTTGGTCTCGGTCAGGGCGGCTTTTCCTTGTAAGTAGACCGCCAAGAGGTCGATGAATCGAAACGCGGTCCAAACCGCCGCAACGACCGCAAAGAAATGGACCCCGACGAGCAAGACTCTCAACACTTCAGGCTGGATACCGATCAGGACCGTGCCGTAATACCAGACGATCGCTCGGATCAGCAGCCCGATCGGTTTCCAGACGCCCCGTTCCAGTTTCGGTGAAATTTCGACCTTGCGGAATTTGAACCATGCCAGCGTGAGCCGGTTCAGGATATGTCGTGCGATGAGGTCAACGATCGCCCCGATCAGAATGACACCGAACAGGCAGATCCATTGGTAATAAGGGATCAGAAAGCCCCGATTTTGGAGTGCTTTGGGAAACTGGTCCCGGAGCCAGTCGCGGCCTTGGACCACCTCGCGGTCTTTCACACGTTCGTAGACATCGTCGATGATTGCGATCGTCTTCGAGGTAAATCCCCAATCACCTTTGTCGTTTTGGTCGATGATGATGAGCTGGCCAGCGTCGCCGGTCTTGATCAAGTGGGGATCGGCTTCTTGGTCCTTGCCGGCGGTCCACATGCCTTGCTGATTGATTCGATCGAGGCTCGCACCCAGTTTCCACGCCAGGTTGCTGAGCTCTTTCGGGTCCATTTTGCGTTGCTCACGCGAGAGTTGGAAACAGCGGCTTGCTTTTTCATACTCATGTTTGCGAAATGCCTCACGAAAATAGATCAAAACGTCATTTGGGCTACTGAGAGAGACTTTCTGGCGATAAACCTCTTCGATCTCAGGCTCTTGTGGCTTGTCGTCCGATACGGTCGCGGTGTCGGGTGCCGGTGGAGTTGGTACGGGAATTTGTGCCGAGGTGTAAGAGACTGATGCCAGAAAAAGGATCAGTAAAGAGAAAAACCACATTTTCGCGAAAGGCTTGCGTGAATCCATTCGACCGTTTGTCCTGTCAAGTTTTTCAAAGTCGTGTGTTTTTTATTGTGAATATTCTGTCCGGTCGATGATCGTTCCGTCAAACGAGCAGGCCATGTAGGCCAATACTCTTTCGTTGATCTCGTTGCTTAAAAAAATGACTCGACCATCTCCCATAGCCGCATTGACCCCGCCCGGGTGGAGGCTCCGTGGCGGTGCCGAAAGGTATTTGGTTGCCCATCCGGCGCCATAGGTGAGGCATGGCATCTCGCTGGCTTTAGCCTCGTCCCGGTTTTCGCACATATAAATGGGTTCTACGACAGGGCCTTGCGTATTGGGGACCTGCCCTTTCCCGTCGGTGTAGGAGGACGGATAATAACGTGCCCCATGTGGGTTTTTCAGGTGGTGTAGGTCAACAGATAATAGTGTAGCGGCTGGCCAAGAAAGCGACCAGACGCCGCGTTGGTCCGATTCCTGGTCGCGAGTGCGGACCTCCGAGAGAAGAAGGGTGCTGCTCAGGCCGTCAGTAATTGCCGAGGCCTTCATTCCTCGCCCGACGATGATCGCGGGGAACTCCATCTGGTTGTCGACGTGATAAGGCCCTACGTAGGCCGCATAATTCCCCTTGGCTAATCGTCGTCCCCCCGTCAGGTCGGAGTCGATCAAATAACGCCCCCTTGCGCTATCGCTAGGGCAGAGCAATATGTTTGGCTGTTCGGCCAATGGCTCGCCTGGTTGGTCGATTGCGGAATAATTGAAGTCGATCTGGTTGTAGAGCGCTTCCTGTTCGCAAAAAGGGAGGATCAGCGTGACCCAGCTAAGCATCTTGCCCGTACGACACTGAAAACCATCTTGCGAGAAGTCGACCATACCGGCTGCGGGAAAATAACGGTGGGCACTTTCGTAGCTCGCCGTTGCAATGGCCAGTTGGTGGAGGTTATTGATGCAACTCATCCGTCGTGACGCCTCGCGGGCCGCCTGGACGGCCGGAAGCAAGATGGCGATTAACACCCCGATAATACCGATGGTGACCAG
>JASFHG010000240.1:0-6127 GCA_050123355.1 Planctomycetia bacterium | reverse complement strand
AAGAAAATGTGGGTCTTGCAAGGACGCGGGCTGGAACTGGTAGGAGATCGGCCATTCCAGGTACTCCATGGTATCGTAGAAGACGTGGTTGCGGCGACCAAATCCGATCCCTCCTTCGCCGATACATTGCACCAACGCTTGGGCAATCACACCGATGCGATTGCGGCTTTGCTACCCGACTTGGCTCAGTTGTTGGGCTGGCAAGAATCCGGATCCGTTAGGCCGGAAGGCTTTACCGAGACCTGGAGTATACAAGCATTATCCGCCTTCCTGAACGCGCTCGGCAGCGAAGATCGCCCAGCCATAATCATCCTAGACGACTGTCAATGGGCCGATAGAACGACCATCAAACTGATTGAACATATACGGTGGGAGCAGGAGAATTCGGCCATATCAAACCAGACAATACTGCTGGTAGCCGCATTTCGTTCTGATGAGATAGGTGATGACCATCTGCTACGTGCGATTTCCCCATCGCTGTATTTGAAGCTATCCCCGTTCGGAGCCGACGAAGTAAAGCGACTCCTAAAATCCATGGCTGGTCCACTGCCCACCGAGGCCATCGATGTCGTTTCCGAACTATCCGATGGCAGTCCATTCATGGCATCCGCCGTGCTCCGTGGATTGGTGGAGTCTGGTGCCTTACTGGCTGAGCCGACGGGTTGGCGCATCGAGCCACCCGCTTTGGCCGATCTCCAATCGTCCAGCCAATCCGCCGGATTCTTGTCACGACGAATCGAACTATTGCCACCCGATACGCTGGATGTTTTGACGATCGGTGCCATACTGGGCAAGGAGTTCGATCTGCATCTTGCCGCCAAGCTCATGACGCTGCCTCACTCCCAAGTAGTTACAGCTCTGAAAATAGCCCGTGCGAGGCACTTCATTTGGATACAACCGGATAAGACAGAGTGTGTCTTTGTGCATGACAAGATCCGCGCTGCCTTGCTGAATCGACTATCGCCCGAAACACGTCAAGAGTTGCATCTCCGCGTTGCACGCCATCTGCAGCAGGAAAATGGTAACCTGATATTCGACCTGGCCTACCATTTTGACGCTGCCGGCGACTACGAATCCGCCTTGCCCTACGCGTTCCTGTCTGCCAAACAAGCCCGAACTCAGTGTGCGTTGGAAATCGCTGAAGGGCAATATAGGATTGCGTGGCGAGGTGCCGATCGGGTAGACCAAACGGCCCGCTGCGATATTGCGGAGGAACTGGGCGACGTGTTAATGTTGCGGGGAAAGTATAGCGAAGCTGAGGAGTTTTTCCAATCAGCATTGTCGCTGGCGGAAGGGGCGTTTGCCGAGGCAAAAATCCGCGGCAAGCTTGGAGAGCTTGATTTCAAGCGAGGTGATATGGCCAATGCAGCCATCGCCTTCCAAGATACGTTGAAGCTGCTGGGAAAACCATTTCCGCAAAATTCCATCATTGTTTTTTTCACTCTTCTATGGGGTGTGGCAGTCCAGACAGCTCACACATTGCTTCCCGGTCTGTTCGTCAAACATCGCCATAAAACGCCGTCGGAGCCGGAATCTCTACGCATCCAACTACTCAACCGGCTGGGACACGCCTTCTGGTTCATGGGTGGAAAAATGCGGATGTTTGCCACACATGCGGTCTCCTTGAATCTCGCCGAATGCTATGCGCCAACCCTCGAGTTAGCCCACATCTACTCCACGCACTCCGTGGCTATGACACTGGCCGGCTGGTATGCTCGCGGGCTCACCTATGCCCAGAAATCTTACGATATCCGTTTATCCTTCCGCGATCTTTGGGGCCAGGGCCAATCACTGAGTTTCTATGGCTGTGTGCTGTATGCAGCATCGAGGTTTCAAGAGTGTATAGACAAATGCCGCGAGGCAATGCGTCTACTCGAACGTACAGGCGATTATTGGGAGTGGCACATTGCCCTCTATCAGGTCGCTGCCTCTCTATACCGACTGGGCGATATGCAAAGTGCCGTCGAAGCCGCTCAACGCTTGCACAAATCCGGTTTGGAGTTGGGCGACGAACAGGCTTCCGGAATCAGTCTTGACATCTGGTCGATGGCCGGCCGAGGCAAGATACCCGAAGACATCCTCGCGCAAGAGGTCAATCGCGAACGGGCGGATGGTCAAAACAAGGCCCAAGTCCTGCTGGCTCAAGGGGTCCAGTTGACGGAATCCGGCTTGCATGAACAGGCAGTGGCCGCCTTAGAGCAAGGGGTAAATAATTTCAAGCCGATTATGTTGGCTAATGCCTATGAGTCACCCAATCTGGCATGGCTGGCGACGGCTCTGCGCCGTCAGGCCCAGAGCGAGATCCGCTTGACGCCTTCCAAACGCGATGATTTGCTCAAACGTGCCGAGAAAGCCGCCCGGCAAGCCGTGCTGGTCGGACATCGCGTGCAGAACGATCTTCCCCACGCGCTACGCGAATACGCACGGATTCTCGCTTTGCGTGGTAAGGTCAAACGTTCATGTCGCCTATTAAAGAAAAGTCTGAAGATTGCCCAACGGCAGGATGCCAAGTATGAGCATGCTCATACGTTGCTGGTTTACGGTCGCTTGCAACAGGAGCTGGGGTACTCCGGAGCGGAAGAACTGATAGCCAGTGCGGAAGCAGCGTTACAAGAGTTCTTGATTTCCGAGGACGATGCCAAACAAAACCGCCGCGATGCAACAACGCCAACCCTATCTCTGGTCGATCGTTTTGATGTTGTTCTGGAAGTCGGGCGTAAGATCAGTTCCGCTCTTTCACCGGCGATGATTTTTACTGAAGCCTACGCTGCCGCGAAGCGACTGCTTCGTGCCGAACACTGCTTGGTGCTGGAAATTTCGCAAAAGAACGGCCAGAAATGCTTCACACCTGTAACAGGATCTGCCGAACGGGGTTTTGACCGTCAGTTGGTACAGCGTGCTCTCGATGCCGGCAGGGCTGTTGTGTTCGCCGAGGAAACAACGGATGGTGCCTTGGAGCCAAACAATATTTCCGAAGAACAATCGGCTATCTGCGCAGCCGTTTTTGTACGCGGCCGCCCTGCCGCCTGTCTCTATGTGGCGCATTCTCAAGTGCATGATATGTTCGGTCCCGACGAAGAACGGTTGGCCGATTTCATCGCCACCATTACCGGGGCCGCACTGGAAAACGCCGAAGGCTTCCAGCAACTTCAACAACTCAACGAGACTCTGGAAAGAAGAGTGGCCGATCGCACTGCCGCCGCGGAATCACGAGCCCGGGAACTCGCGGCGTCGAACCGGGAGCTGGAGCAACTGACCAACGATTTACGTCGAACCGAAGAGAAATTGCGGATCGCTAAAGAAGCGGCAGAAACCGCCAACCTCGCCAAGAGCAGGTTCCTCGCGATGATGAGCCATGAAATTCGTACTCCCATGAATGGCATTATCGGCATGGCGGAGCTGGCTCTGAGAACATCTCTTACAAACGAACAAAGGCGCTACCTCAACGTCGTTAAGCAGTCGTCCGATTGCCTGCTATACTTGATTAATGAGATCCTCGATTTTTCCAAGATCGAGGCGGGAAAAATGGATTTTGAAAACATCGACCTCGATGTCCGGGAAATCGTAGGGGATGCAGCCCAGTTGCTGACTATCCGTGCATGTGAAAAAGGAATCGATCTTATCTTTCGCATTGCGCCTGAAGTACCCGCGATTCTCTCCGGGGACCCCGTCCGGTTGCGTCAGATCTTTGTCAATCTCCTTGGAAATGCCGTTAAGTTTACGGAACAAGGCGAAGTGTTTGTCGATGTTTGGCTTGAAGAGCAAATGGAACACAAGGTAAGATTGCACTGTGCCGTTCATGATACGGGGATAGGCATCCCCGCCGAGCAACAGCATTGCCTCTTCGAATCGTTCAGCCAGGTCGATCGTTCCACCACGCGGCGATTCGGTGGTACAGGGTTGGGACTGGCGATTTCGGCAAGACTGGTAGACTTCATACGAGGGGAAATCTGGGTGGAAAGTAAAGTGGGCCAAGGGAGTACGTTCCACTTCACGGCCGAGTTTGAAACGGTAGATAGCGAGAAACTCACCGTACCTTCCTTGCCGCGTGAACTCGATGAATTGCCCGTCATGATCGTGGACGATCATCCTCGACGCCAGTCCATCTACGAGGAAATTTTACAACAGCATGGAATGCAGCCTACTGCAGTTATCGACGAATCCACGGCCCTGACGGAAATCGATCGTGCCACGATGGCCGGCACGCCCTACCGTCTGGTCATTCTAGATGCCGGCAGGCCCGATCGAGATTATTGGCCATTGATCGACCGAATCCATAAGGCCGGAAACCATGCCGAGTGTACAATCCTTCTTCTGGTTTCCGCCAATCAAGCTCGAATCTCAGATCATTATCGTCAATTGCCGGGAACCCAGTTTCTGACGAAACCGGTCAAGAACTCCGACCTGTTAAACGCCATGGCGACTGCTCTTGGCTATAAGTGTCAAGAGAAATCCATCGATTACGCCCTGACAGAAAATGTCCGCCCTCTCCAGATCCTGTTGGTGGAAGACGAGCCGATTAATCAAGAGGTCGCAGGCGGATTGCTCGATATGCGCGGGCACCATGTCAAAGTGGCAGATAACGGCAAAGTTGCACTGGCTACTCTGGAGCGAAATACTTTCGACGTGGTGCTCATGGATCTGGAGATGCCGGAAATGGGTGGTATAGAAACGACCGCGGCAATCCGGGCTAAGGAACAAACTAGTGGCGACCATATCCCCATCATTGCGATGACGGCTCACGCCGTTAAGGGATTTCAAAAACGCTGCCTAGAGGCCGGTATGGATTATTATATCACCAAACCAATCAAGCCTGATGAATTGTTCAAAGTAATCGAGGATGCTGCTGCAAATCCCACAAAGTAGTGATCACTAGCGGCTTTTTTGAGCTTTTGACGTATTTTTTCGCTGTCGTTTGAGCAAAGTCCGGCTTGTCAAAACTCATCTTAATGATCATAATGCGTCGTTTGCCTAAAGCACATCTTTTGGGGAGAGTTGTATTTTTGTTCTGTTATTCATTTTTTGGTAAGTTGAATATAGGCAGGTTTTTTGTGAAAAGATATTCCTTACCTTCTTTGTCCTCTGTACGGCAGGCCACAGGTATGGGGTAAGTGGTAATTAGGAGTTCCTATAAACAGTGATGCAAGGAATGAAATGACGGTAAATGAACTACTTTCTCGCTATGGTCTTGTGCCTAGGCAAGAGGATTCTTTGTTTTTGCGGGACCTTCTTTGTGTGGAACTGGCAAATGCCGAGCGGGAAGACAGCGAACCGCTTAAGACCATTTGTGTTTAGCTTTTCGCCTTGGGCAACGTCGAGGATGCTTTGCTGATCTGGCAGGCGAAACAATCTTCGTTCGATGCGGCTTGTTATATCGACATTCAGCTTCTCTGTGGTGCCGGTCTCACGGAAACCAAAGACGCACTTTCAAAGAACACATCGCCGGAAGCCAAAGAGGCCCTTGCATGGATCATCGAATGTGAGACAGCTGGAGACTTCGACGACTTCAGCGTCGAAAATTACCTCGATTTCTACCGAAGGTATTATGGGATTTCATAAAGCTTCGAGGAAAATTAACTCATTTACAATAGCTCGCACTCGGAGGGTATTGCCTTGTTTTGGGGCTCGTTTTGTGGTAAAATGGGAGAATGTTTTTGTGAAAGTGACAAGGTCCTTTGGCGGCTGTGGCTGATGCCGATGGGCAAGTAGGAAAAGGAATAAGAGCATGAAACATCGGAGGGCAGCGTGGTTGGTTATCCTGGCATGTATGTTGGGTGGGTATGGTAAGGCGTGTGCGAAGGGGGTCGATTTTGGCAAGATCGAGTCGCCGATCGTTTTTCGGGGGGATGAGAAGTTTGCCTATCGTGATCCGGCGGTGGTTTATGACAAAGGCCACTTTCATCTCTATTTTACGATCTCCGAAAACGCGGCCGACGGCGGTTACTACAACTACCTGGCCTACAGCCGGAGCTCGGATCTGATCCACTGGACCTATCCGCGGATATTGACGCCGCGCGATCGCAAGTTGAACTTCAGCAGTCCGGGCAATGTCATCCGACGCCAGGGCGAGTGGATCCTCTGCCTGCAAACCTATCCTACGCCGAACAAAGAAAAGTACGGGACGAAG
>JASFHG010000239.1:0-6146 GCA_050123355.1 Planctomycetia bacterium | reverse complement strand
CGGCTCGGGCGAAATGGTCATGGGCACCAAAGCGTTCCTCCTGGCCGTCGCCAACATTATCTGCGTCAACCTCTCCGGAGCCGGCATGCTCCTGCTACAAGGCGTCCGCCCCCGCTTCTTCTGGGAGGCCCAACGTGCCCGCCGCATGATGAAATGGGCAGTTACTCTATGGATCACCCTCCTGGCCCTGCTGATCGCGGCCATCTACCTGAATCAGCGGTTCCCGTTTGAATGATCGTAAGATATTGTACAAAAAAGAAACGATTTTGAGTGTGAACCAAAAATTCTACTTATTTTCCGAAATCTTTTTAAAATCGTGTTATATCGGTCATGCAATCTCGCCTGGAGGAATAACCGTGCCTATTCATTTGTCCCCCACATAGATGGGCCCCTCATTTTGAGATTGGTGATAAAGCGGAAAAAGAATATAGTACTGCAATACCTTTTAGAAGTAATTTCATAACTTCTTGGCAGTCCATATCTTGTGGTTGATCCTTCGGAGGACCACAAGATGCTGGCATGAAAATGGAACGGTTTTGAGTTATGAAACCAGTTTTAGTAACCATCACATTACAGTGCCCCCTTTCTAATAAATACAAAAATCTACCACAATCCGGGTAGGAGACTTCTCTTATGGAAAACTCACCTGACAACGTTGGAATTCCGTGGCTCATCAATGAATTGAAAGATCTGAAGGACCAAAACCTCCTTTCGCCAGAGGCAGCCACGACACTGGAGAAACATTATCGCCCCAAAGCGCTGGCCGAAAAAGAAACGGCTCACGCGAGGATGCACCTGTATCTCATCTCGCTCCTCTCGGGCATCGCCGCCCTGCTCTTGGTCGGCGGTATTATTCTTATCCTGAACTACAACTGGGAGGGTCTCTCTCGGCCGATGCGCACCGTGGTCGCGGTCGTGCCGACGCTGGTCGGCCTGGGCTTGACCGCTTGGATTTTTACCACGAACAAATCGCGTCCCTGGCGAGAATTCACCGGGATTTGGTTGATGCTTTCCACGTACAGCTCCTTCGGAATCATCGCCCAGACCTATAACCTGGGTGGAAGATTTGCAAGCTTCATGATGGTCGTCACGCTCACGACTTTGTTCGTGCCGGTATTGTTGAGGAGCTTGGGAGCAAACATCATACAACTGATCAGCTTTATCGTATGGGCCGCCAGCGTGTTCGAGTTCGAGTCCATATATCATAGCGGAGGGATCATTCGAACCATTCACCAAGACATTCTGATCTGCCTGGGCCTGGCCTTGGCCTTGATCCCTTACTACCTTGTCACCAAGCCGACCAAAAATACCTGGGAGCGACGATTCGACTCCATCGCCTTGGTAATCACTACCTACTTTATCGTCCCCCTGCTCCTCAGCCGGATCATCACGGACCACTCCCACCTCTTTGTGCTTTTGCTGTTGGTTACCGCATGTGCCCAACTGCTGGTCGGATATTGGATCAAATCTCACGGAGACGCCCAAGCGGCCAAACCGTGGCATGTGGGAGGATGGGTCGGACTGGCAATGTGCTCCAACTTCTTCTCCGGCCCGACCATTCGATTACTGGGACCGGCAGAGTTGACCTCCTGGTGGCTGATCCCGCTCATCGGCCTGGCCGCGTACGCGACCTGGCGCACGATCCGCAAGGAATGGTTCGCCACGGCAATCGGTCTGCTGCCGCTTGTTGTCTTCGGAATCATGCTCTACTACAGCGATCAAGAATCACCGATCGATGTATTTCGCCAAACCGGTTTAGAGGATGCCCTTTTCTCCCTCAACTTCGCTCCACTGTTGATGTCGATCACGTTCATTCTGTTCTCGATCTCCAGCATGGTTTATGGATATGTCGAAAAAGACGGAGGGATCTTTACCGGAGCGACCGTCATTTTATTATTTGCTATCGCCACCCGCTTCACGAGTGGCGAGTTCTCGACCCTCACGCGGGGAATCGTGTTCATCCTGGCAGGCCTGATCACACTGGCCATCACGATCGCCACCAATCGACGATTCAAAAAGTACGGGTCTCCTCTATACTCCGAGAAAAACCGGCCTCTTCCTATCATCGCTCAACCACCGCTCGATTAAACAGGTGCTATCATGAATAACCAAACCGTATCTCTTGCAAAATGGATCTTGTTCGGGATCACGACGCTGATGCTGCTCGGATTTCCGATCTACCATATCGTCTCTTACAACAACGTGCTCGAACATGGAACCGCCTACCGAATACCATGTGGGATCTACGATCCCTATGACCCCTTCAGCGGTCGGTACGTAATGATCCAGCCTGACGTAAATCTTTACCAAGAAAATCATCATTCCCTTGACCGAGGAACCAAATGGGTTGTTATCACCAAGGATGATAAAGGACGACTTCAAATAGCCGGAATGACGAAAGATCGGCCGACCGAAGGAGACTACCTGCCGATCGGTTTTCAAAACAACTTGCGAAAATTCTATATGAACGAAAAACTGGCCCCCGCCGCGGAAAAAGCCCTGCGTGAATCTCAACGGGTCGAAGACGGTCAGGAATCCGCGTGCGAACTGGAAATCAAAGTCCTCAACGGACGGGTGGTGAGCAAAGAACTTTACATCAACAACATTCCGATCGCCGAATATTGCCGAGAACACCAATAGTTCTGGGGGATCCACGACCATCGCCAGGCCGATTGATCCGCCATGCCCGAGGGACTATAATAAATGCAACGCAAGTATTTACCTTTTGTCCCACCTTGATACCATTCCCTCGAAAGAATCTCTCATGAAATCTGACCGCCGCCAATTTCTCGCCACCGGTGCCGCCGGGCTGGCCGCCGCCGCAACGTTCTCCACCGCAACTTCCACCGCCGTAGCAAAGGATCACTTCAAAGCAAACGTCGAGAAGGCAAAGCTTCGCATCTCCAGCCAGTTCCGCCCGATCCCCGGAAAAACCGATGAGGACAAAATGGCCCAGATGGCAAAATGGGGCATCGAAGCGGTCGAACCGTGGCGCAATGTGGTCGGCAAGGAAAAGGAATTCAAAAAGGCGGCCGACAACGCAGGCCTCGCCGTCAGTGTGGTCTGCTACGGATCGACCAACGGGGATGTCGTCTCCGACGTGGTCGAGAAACGGGCCGGTGGGATCGACAACGTCAAGCGAGCCATCGAAGCGGCCGGCACACTCGGTGCGCGCGGGGTCATCTTCGTACCCGCCTTCAACGGCCAGACCAAACTCAACTGCCAAGAGATCCGAAAGATTCTCGTCGACGACGCCTTGCCCAAACTGGGCGAGTTCGCCGTCGGGCACAACACGACCGTGATCCTCGAACCGCTCAACCGAAAAGAAACGTTCTTCCTGCGCCAAATCGCCGATGCCGCTTCGATCGCCCGCGATGCCAACAGCCCGGGCGTCTGCGTGATGGGCGACTTCTATCACATGACAATCGAAGAGACCAGCGACATGGGCGCATTCATCTCGGGCGGCGATCGGGTCCGTCACGTTCATCTCGCCGGCCGCATACGCAAGCTGCCCGGCCAAGACGACAAGCGTTTCGTCGATGGCTTCCGCGGCTTGAAGATGATCGGTTACGACGGCTATTGCAGCTTCGAGTGTGGCGTGAAGGGCAAAAAAGAAATCGAAGTCCCCAAGGCTATCCAATTTCTGCGTGACCAATGGTCCGAAGCGGACGTGTAAACTTTTTTCGCAACCCTCCAACCTCTTACGCAAGCAAGACGCATCTCATCATCTTGCCTCGTTCCGGAATCTTCCGATTGTACGGTTTACCCGTATTTTAAAGGGTTTTTCTTGCCTCGCCGCAAGTTCGCAAAATAAGATACACTCACGTTAAATGCGAAAACCTTTGGGTCGCAATTTTACGACAGAGATCGCATTTTGCGCAGCAATGCAGGCCGCAAAAATTACCCCCAAAAAAAAATTTGAAATTTTTCTTTCGGTCGCAAAACAACTTTTCTTACGCACAAAAGAGTACACCCCAACTACTCTTTAAATCCTTATCATTTCTAAACTTCTTTTACAAAATAGGTTATACCTATTTCGCATTTCATGGCTTTTGGTAAACTTTTTCGTACTTCCTGCTTTTCACCTACTGAACTGCTGTACAAGCCGGTCACCTTCTCATTCTAGGGGGTTTAATTTTTATACAGGGAGGATAGTATAGAGTTTCCTTAAGAGGGGACAGACATCGTGATGTATTTGCGAGCCCAGATCTTATCAAAGAAGAAATCTTGACTCTTTTCTCTTGATCGATCCGGAACTGCAAATACTTTGTTGGAATGAATATCGTGGAATTCTTGTTCCATGGTAGCGTTTTCCTGTTGTCACAAGCTGTCACTTTTTTAGGAGATTCTTATGAAGAAGCGAGCCATGTTGGCCGCGACGATCGTCGCGGCGTGCACCCTACTTGCAGCAATGCCGACCACGTCGTTGGCAGACCTTTCGATCGACTTCAACGATCGCAGCTATCCTGATTTTACTCAAACGGATTTCGATGCGTTCGTAATCGACGACGAGGTAAGTACCCCTGTCACTCGAACGTTTGGCACGAACGACGTCACGCTTTATATGGTAGGGCCGGATATCTATAAGGACCGCTATCGCAGTGCCCCACTCAACGATGGAGCATTTACCGAAGAAAATCTGTTGCGTGACTTCGTTTTCGCAAACGATACGGCCGGTGGAGGTCTGAATGTGAGAGTAGACGGGCTGACCCCGAACGGAATCTACACCGGAAGCATCTGGTGCTTCGATGATGTAAGCAGCGGCGTGCGAATGTCCGACTGGATTGCCAACGGAACCGTCGTGGCAAACAACTATGTGTATGACGGAGCCGACGTTACGGCAGGCAATGGCACACCGGAAAATCCGCCCGTATCGCCACCCTCGAACGACACGTACCGTATCGACTTCACGGCCACCGCCTCGGCGAACGGCGTGCTCATGATTCAAGGTCGTCACGAAAAACTCTCGGACGGCGTGAGTGTCATGCTCAACGGCCTGCAACTGACCGATACCGGAACGACGCTCCAGAAGGCCGCCACGCCGGTCCTCAGCGCCGACTTCGGTGCGGGCTCGGCCATGAGCGGTTTCACCCAAGTCAACCTGGCCACCGCCACGACCGGTGCCACGGTCGGCGGCAAAACAGTCACCGTCGCCCCGGCCGGCCAGTTCAGCGAAATCGCCACCGCCACAAGCTATGAAGTCTTCGTCAATTTCTGGAGCGATGATGCCGACGACTGGGCCATCCGAGCCAGGCTGAGTAACGCATTTCTTCTGCTCGACTATGACGTAACCAACAGTGTGAACACGGGCATCACATCAAGCAACCGAACGCTCTACACGGCTTCGCTCGGAACGCTGACCCCGGCCGAATTGGCTACCATCAGCGTCATTTGGGACGATATCGATCAATCCAGTACGTATGAACGAACCTGGTTCGACAGCTTCACGCTGAAACGTACCGATGACGATGCACTGTTCCACATCGCGGCCACGGACGAAAATACGGTCGGCACGGCCAGTCCCGAAGATCCGTGGAACACCACCGAAACTTCCGAACCGGGCGGTCTGTGGCGATACCGAAGTGGCTACGCCGAATACGCGGACGGCATCTATCAAGCCACGCGATCGCTGGGCGACCACCTTGAACTCTCCACGACGTTCGATGACCCGGCTCCCGGCACCCCGACAACCCCGGTCACGCTCACGGAAGGCGACACGGGCACGGTCACCGGCGGTGTTGATTTCACTCAATCCGACCTGTTGGCCGACTACATCGTCGCCAGCAACGGTGACATCGATACCAGCGGCTTGGACGTGTTGATCGAAGACCTCACCCCGGGCGAAGAATATAGCCTCACGCTTTGGGCATTCGACGATTCGGCCACCGAATCGACCCGATCGACATGGACGGCCAATGGCGTTCTGGTCAACGACGACTATCGATTCGATGCCGACCAAGACCCGATGACCAACCTCGAGTATAGCTTCAGCTTCCTGACGATCGCCGACGAAAACGGCGAGATCCTGATCGAAGGTCGCGTCGGTTCCGAGGGTCTCGAAGGACTGGTTACCAAAGGAAACGTCTATCTCAACGCTCTGGAAATCTATGAGCTGGCTGGTGAAGATTTGCCGGGCGACGCGAACC
>JASFHG010000238.1:0-6153 GCA_050123355.1 Planctomycetia bacterium | reverse complement strand
TCGATACGGTTTTCTACGGCATGGGCACCGTCGGGATGGTCTATTACGACTCGGACGTGAGCGAAATGTTCACGACCACCGAAGGCCGATATAGCAACAATATCTTGCAAGATCTTTTGAATCAAGGAACCGACGGCCTCGAGACGGTGACCAATTACTCCCATCAAAACGACGTCGAGGTCTTCGCGTCACTTCGGATGAACGACACGCATGATTACACGGGCGACCGACTGCTTTACGCTTGGCCTGAAGTCAAGAACAACCCCGGCTGGATCATGGGCGACGACCCGGCTCCGAGCTATGGAAGATGGTCCGCGTTCGATTTTGGTGTGCAGGGAGTCCGTGATTTGGTGCTAGATATCTGCGAAGAAATGAGTACGAACTACGATATCGACGGTATCGAACTCGACTTCTTCCGCCATCCGTTTTTCTTCCGATCACATGCTTTTGGCGGGACAGCCACCGCTGCCGACTGTGAACTGATGACCCAATTGATCCGTGACATTCGGACGATGACCGAACAGGTTGGCCTCCAACGCGAAAGACCGGTATTGGTCTCGATCCGCGTGCCCGATTCGATGGGATACAATTTGGATGTCGGTCTCGATGTCGAACAATGGCTTGATGAAGGTCTCGTCGATGCGATGACCGTCACCGGTTACTTCCGCGCCGAAGAGTGGAGTGAGTCGGTTGCACTGGGCGATCAATACGATCTACCGGTCTACGCCTGTATAAGCGAGTCGCGGATGAGCGGTGCGGCGGGCGAACTGCGAAATACGAACGAAAGCTATCATGCCCGTGCGTCCATGGCCCTGGAGCAAGGGGTCGACGGAGTCTGTCTGTTCAATTTCTTCGACGGCCAAGATGAACTCTGGAACGTCCTCGGCGAAGAAGCAACCTTGCAAGGACAAAACAAGATTTATACCACCGGTGCTCGTGGTGTTAGCTATCTGTACAGCAACGTGCCGAACGGTGGCCAATATCTCGATCGGGTTGTTATTTCACCCGAGAAAAAGCTGATCCTTCAGCAGCATCAAACCCACTCGGTTCCAATGGCCATTGGCGACGACCTGACCGGGCTCGACAGCTCGGACGTCCGAGTCCAACTGCGGCTGAGTCTCGATAGTGTTCCAGCTCAAGATGTTGGCGCTTATCTCAAGATTAATGGGGCGCCGGTTTATCTCGGTACACCGACCGTCGCCGGAAACTATCTCGATTTTTCAATCGACCCGTCACTGTTGGCCAAAGGGGACAACGAGTTCTTGATCTATTCCTGGGCGAATACCGGCTCGGCCGTTTTGAACGATTTCCAGCTCTTCATCAATTACCGCCCGACGGGCAATGCCGCGCCATTTGTCTACGACCCGTTTCACGTAGCCAGCCCGGCCGATCCTGCCAAAGGTGAATACGCCGCCGGTCCGCTCCTTGGAACGAACCCCTCGCCGTCGACCACCGGCTTTACGGGCGACTGGACTACTGGCCACGGCACCGAGACCACCCGCTTCGAGACGGTTGCTGCCGGCCTGGAGTACGACGGGCTCGAGACCAAGCCAGGCGCGGTCCGGTTCGTTTCCGACACAACCATTACCGACTTGCAAAGCGTTACCCGCGAGTTTACCACCGACGCTTATACTGCCGATGCAAAAGATTTCTACATGACCGGCCTGATTTCGTTCGACGAAGATTTCTCGACCGACGCCGGATCTTTTGCAATGATCGGCATGCTCAACGCCGAAGAAGGTGACACGAGTGTCCCGTGGACGATCGGCCTGCAATGGGGTCTGATGGGTAACGGCGACGGTGGCGTCGATGCGGTCGTCCGCTATCGTGAGGCAGGTAGCCCCAACCCGATCGTCACGACCGTCATCGCCGAAGATGTCACGCCCGGCGAACACCTGTTCATGCTCCGCGTTCAAGTCGATCAAGACAGCTCGACCGACTACCTGTCTGCCTGGTTCGACCCGATCGATGTATGGGCTGCCAGCGCGACGACACTCTTTATCAATGACGCTGCCTGCTGGCTTATGCCGACGGTCACTCCCGATCCTACCCGGCTGGTTGATACGCTGATACTGGGCGTCAACGATATCGGCGACTCCACGGTCTTCTTCGACGAGATCCGACTCGGCACCAACCTGAACGACCTGTTCCTGCCGCTGGCCGAGGATCTTCCCGGCGACGCGAACCGCGACGGCGTGGTTAACGCCTCCGACGCGACGATCCTGGCGGGCAACTGGCAGGCAACGAACGCCTCATGGGAGATGGGCGACTTCAACGGCGACGGCATCGTCAACGCCTCCGACGCCACCATTCTCGCTGGTAACTGGCAAGCCAGTACCAATACCGCCGTCCCCGAACCGTCGACAATTGTTTTGCTCTTCCTGGGAGCTCTCGCCCTGGCGGTTCGCTTCCTTGTGAAGAAATAAAAAACGATTTATTCAAAACCACGGAACACACGGAAATTCTTGCTTTTTCCGTGTGTTTTCGTGTGTTCTGTGGTCTCTTGTGCCCTTTTTTAACCGACAAATCTACGCTTAAAGTCTCTAACCACGACAACCGATCTATCATCAAGCATATGCACCTAGATTTTATTGAAATAGGCAACTTAAAAAAGATAGACAAACATGTCGTTCATCGTAAATCGCCCAGAGTCCCGTAAGTCAAAGTCCACGCCTGCGATCGGGTTTCTTACCGTGACGGAAGATGGGGTGTCTGGGATTTTTGGGGGTTATTTGGGCCTCAACCTGGCTGGCCGACCGCTCGAATTTCATTGCACGGCACCGATCCGGCCGAATCGGGCCCAGGAGATCCTCTACGGGCCGACGCTAAGGCCGTTTCTTTATGGCGAGCAGATTGGACAGACGCTCCTCCAGGCCGCCAAGATCGAGCCGCTGGTCGTCTGTACCGACTCGGCCGAAGCGATGGCCGTTGCTGAGTTGGTCGAAATGCCGGTCCTGCTGGTCGCCGAAGAGACGCCAGGCGAGTCATTTATGTTGGGGATGAATCGGGTCGCATTAGCTCGCGGGATGGAGCGGCATCGCGAGCTGATCGAGGAGCGGATCGGTCAGGTTGCCGAGAGTTTCGATCTGAGCGAACCGTTCGTCCGCATCCGCGAAGCAATCGACGAAGCCCGCTCGGCAGGCAGCAAAGCGGCATGAAACATTTGTCACGAAATATTTCATAGTTCCTTGTTTAGCCGTCGGACATCGTCCGACGTGTTTTGAAGCTGCGAAAACTCGCCGAACGGTGTTCGGCGGCTAAACTTACATTGGAATATTAACGCGGCTAAAAATTTTTTATGATGCTCAAACTCAGTAGCACCGAAAACACAACCGGACGGCCGAACGTTCATAGTTGGTATCCTGACGAGGCGGTGGCGGTACGGTCGCTTGACTTCGATCAGCCGGTTTCGCTGTTGGATACCGATTGCGCCGTGGCACTTGGCGAGCCGACCGAGTGCGTGGTCGAGTCGGTGCCGATTCCGTCGGTTGCGACGCAGGTGGTTCGGGTGCCGATCGCTCGTCCGGCCCGACCACGGGTGCGTGGGTTTCTGTTCACCTCGCCCGAAAAGTTGGAGAGCCACGGTTTTTCGGCCGCGAGCATGACCTCGCCCGGCGTGCTGACCGGCGATGAGTCGCAACGTTCGACGACCCGAATCCGACCGCCGCAGGACGTGATCAAGCTGGAAGATCGGCTGAAATACATCCTCCAGCCGCCGCTGGAGCTGTTCCTTTCGGAACGCCAGTTGGAATTTCCGTTCCGCCCGTTTCCGTATCAATACGAAGGGGTCGCGTTCCTCTACCCGCGTCATTCGGCCGTGCTGGCCGACGAGATGGGCCTCGGCAAAACGATGCAAGCGATCACGACGATCCGGCTCTTGCTCCACCGGGGCGAGGTCTCGCGCGTGTTGCTGGTCTGCCCGAAGCCGCTCGTGACGAACTGGCAGCATGAGTTCGAGACGTGGGCACCGGAGATCCCGATCACGACGATCGAAGGGAACCAGGAGACCCGGCGGTGGAAGTGGACGCTCGACGAGATGCCGGTCAAGATCGCCAACTACGAGCTGCTGCACCGCGACCAGGATCTGTTCTGCGACCCGGACGCTTCGATTCATTTTGACTTGATTGTCCTGGACGAGGCACAGCGGATCAAGAACCGAAACAGTGCGACGAGTCAGGCGGCCCGTTCGATTTCGGCGAAGCGGCACTGGGCGATGACCGGGACGCCGGTCGAAAACAGTTCGGAGGATCTGGTCGGGATCTTCGAGTTTCTCGCCCCCGGCTACCTCTCTTCCGACATGTTCCCGCGTCAGATGGGCCGGGCCGTCCGCGACTACGTCTTACGTCGGACGAAGGACATGGTCGAGATCGACCTCCCGCCGAAGCTGTTCCGTGACGCCGAGGTCGAGCTTTCGCCGTCGCAGGAAGACGCGTACTACATGGCCGAGAAGGAGGGCGTCGTCCGGCTCAACGAGTTGGGCAAGGAGCACGACCTGACGATCCAGCACGTGTTTGAGTTGGTCCTCCGCCTGAAGCAGATTTGCAACTTCGACCCGGCGACCGGTGCTAGCTCGAAACTCGAACGGCTCGAAGCGGACCTCGAAGAGACCGCCAACAGCGGCCGCAAGGCGATCGTCTTCAGCCAATGGGTCAAGACGCTCAAGGAACTCAAAGGCAGGCTTGGCCGGTTCGGGCCGCTGGAGTATCACGGTGGGATCCCGTCGAAGCAGCGTGACGGCGTGATCGAGCAATTCCGCAACGATCCGGATGCGCATGTCCTGTTGATCAGCTACGGTGCCGGCGCGGTCGGGCTGAATCTCCAGTTCGCCGGTTATGTATTTCTGTTCGACCGCTGGTGGAACCCGGCCGTCGAAGACCAGGCGATCAACCGCGTCCACCGTATCGGCTCTGCCGGCCCCGTCACGGTCACCCGTTTTCTCACCCTCGGCACGATCGAAGAGCGCATCGACCGCGTCTTAGAAGAAAAACGCGAACTCTTCGACACCATCTTCTCCGATGGCACCCCGGCACCCAAACTCAGCCTCAACCAGGAAGAGCTTTTTGGGTTGTTCGATTTAAAAGCCGCGTAGGGTGCGTCTGGACGCACCGGAGTTTTTAAGTGCGATATCGATAAGCCTTATCCAGTTTTCGATGGAAAAAGGAAATCATAGTTAAGATATCTATAGCATCTTGTTCATTCATATCCCATTCAATTTTTGCGTTATGTGCTAGAGGGTTACGAATAGTGCCATAAAGACCATTAAGAAGGCTTACAAAGCCTCGTTGTTCGCCACGAAGAGTGTCTGTATCTAGGGTACTTATTGCTAATAATGGCTGATTATTTTTTCCTAGAGAAAAGGCCTCTTCTACCAATTGCGTTCCATCACAACTCAAGCCTGATAAGCTGCGTATTTTGGTTGTGATACTTTTGATTGCTTCGACGACAGCGTGAAAGTAGTTTTTTTGAAGAAATTCCGCTTTACAATGTAGAAGAACATCCTCATGAACTTTTCGTTGTTTCAGTACTGCTTTAAGTTGATTAGCTCTATCAATGGCCTCGTCTAGAGTGTTAACACGTTTTGTTGGATATACTTTACCATCATCCCTTACTTCCATTCCACATAAAGCTAGAACCCCATTTAAATTCTCTTTTCTTTCTTGAAATTTCTCGCGACAATCTAAATAAGATGCTGGGTTCATCGTTCGTGTTATAAAAGTAATAACGTGGTTCCCAATCTGGTATTCATTTTGAAATTCTACAAAGGCATTGTAGATCCGTTTCCATTTGTTCATGTCTGGCGATACGTCAGGTACTGAAATATCTTGAAGAATATAAACGATTTGTGAATGTGTAAGACCTTTGTTAGTGTCTCCTAGTATTTTGGCGATAGCTTCTAAGTGTTGCGAAATGAAGACGGGGATGGGGGTTTTATAGGAGATATTCATCTGGTGATTTATAGTTTGGAAGCTATTGGAAATGGCATAATAAATTTTTACCAAAACCACCTTTTTTGTCAATCTAGGCGAAAATACTATGATGTTCCAATGTGGACATTATATCTGTTGCCCGCAACGAAAATTTAAGGCGTTTCCGGCCGCGGGCGGCCGGGCTAACGGGTTGGGGGATAAGGTTTTTGGGGGGGGGCGGCTTTGA
>JASFHG010000237.1:0-6184 GCA_050123355.1 Planctomycetia bacterium | reverse complement strand
CTCGGTTCGAGGTCTCCGATCAACTTCCGTCGGCCATCCGAGTAGAGGCCGTTCAGAACGGTATCCCGAGTCTGTTCGGTACCATCGTTTCCAGTACCGGCGATTTCACCGTGACATCGGAATCGATCGCCGGCTATCAACCGCGAGATAGTGTGGTTGTGCTCGACTTGTCCGGGTCCATGAATGACGACAGTGAACTGAAACGTATTACTTCTGAGGACGATCCGGATCGCGAACCGGTCGAAACCAACTTGGAAGAGATTTGGGAAGAAGATCTTGAATCACCGACCTATGGGAATTTGGTGTTCCAGCCGGAATATCTGACGGTCGTTGGTCAACCGCCGAGTGTTCCGCAAGAACCTCAAATTTCCGTGACGTTCCGAGGTGATGATGTTTATGTTGAATCGAGCAAAGATTTGTCCAACGTCGTGATGGAATTCACCGATGGGTCGCGACAAAAGATTGAAGGTTTGACGTCACCAACCGGTGCTTTCCGTGGAACGGGCTACAACTATAATAAGCAGATTCGTAAAATCTGGGTCAAGTCGGGTTCGAATGCCAGTGGCGAAGGCCCCGGCTATGGCGAACGATTCGAGGACACGAACCAAGCGGTTAAAGAAGCATTCGGGCTCAATACGGTTGCCTATCCGTATCCGTCGGGCAGTTGGGATGATTACATCAACTACTGCCGTAATAAATCCAGTGTCAAGAATGCCGGCTACAGAAAGAAGTATGGCGGTATGACGCTGGTCAACTACTGGCTTGAAAATAAAGCAAGCCATACTCAAACACCGGATCTCTGGAAAGTTCGTGCCCAACCGATACAAGCGGTCAAGGACGCTACGGACGTTTTCATGGAATACATCCAAGAAGTCGATGCCGAAGACCGAGCCGGCTTGGTGGTTTATAACTCTCCTTCGTCTCACGCGACGCTGGAGCACGAGTTGACCACGGAATTTGAGGATGTCGCGGATACGGTTCAGCATCGTCAGGCAGGTCATTACCACTCCATGACCAACATCGGAGCGGGTATCAGTGTTGCACGAGAAGAGCTGAACAACCATGCGAGAACGGGTGCCTTCAAGATGATCGTGCTGATGACCGACGGACAGGCGAACACCTCAACTGAATATGGTGTGAGTGGTCGGCAGTATGCGTTGAACCAAGCTTATCAAGCAGCGGCAAACGGTTATCCGATCGTAACGATCAGCCTCGGTAACGGTGCGGATACCGATCTGATGCAAGAAATTGCTGACATAACCGAGGGAGCTCATTTCAACATTCCTGGCCTGGGATCCGGAGTGACCGATTACCACGATGGGCTGATGCAGACGTTCCGAGATATCGCGAACGATCGTCCATTGATCTTAGTGAAATAAGGAAAGGACCGGCTCGTCCCAAAGAGCCATTAAATAGGTGAAGTGATACCCCCCTCCTGGGATTAGAGTGTTGTCGCTCTAATTTCAGGAGGGGGTATTTTTTGCGCTCTCGGTTTGGTTAAAATAGGCAAGGTTTGCCACCTTTGGGGCTCTATTGTGTGTGGCATTTTCTGATGTTTTCTCTAAAAATAAGCCGCCTCCTTTACATCTTGAATGAATCGGCAGTATAATACGGAGACAGAAACCGGGGGAAGGACCCGCACTTTTTCCTTTGAGAAGCGTACAGGATCAATGGATTGGTTGATTTTACGCGACACAACTTTTTGATTGGTGGGCTTTTGTAGACATCTTAAAAGATTTGCCGGTTTTCTTTTTGGTGGTCTTTTAGCCTTAAGTGCTTTTAGATAAAAAAATTACGGAGAATAACCTCAGCCTGAGTCTTTTCGGCACCCTTTTTGCGTTCATTGATGATAGCGGATTCGGCTCAAGACAAACTCATAATCGTTATAGTCGGTGTTTTCCCGTCAGATGTACCTGAAAACATATTATTGAGTTGACGCACTTTTGATCGGGCGGTTATCATAAAGGTTATCGTCTCGGACTGGGGAAATAGGTTTCCATGTTAGGTTTGATTTCACTGACTCTGATTGCCATCGGCCTTAGCTTGCTTTTCGTGCGCTTGCTGATTAGCGTTGCACCCCGTATTGGCCTCGTCGATTCGCCCGATGGGCGGCGCAAAGTACACGCAAATATCACACCCGTTAGTGGCGGAATTGCCATTTTCGGCGCAGTAGTGGTTGCCCTGATGCTGGGCTATTTCTTTGTACCGGATGTCACCCAAGTCTTTTTGGATCACAAAAGGGCATTATCTGCTCTTGCGTGCAGTTGCTTGTTGATCGTGTTGGTCGGAGCCATTGACGATCGCCAGGCCGTTCCCGGAAAAATAAAACTTCTGGTACAAATTGCCGCCGCTTTGATCATCGTCTATGGAGGCGCCAAATTTAGCGGCATTTCCGTATTTGGATATTCGTTGTCGCTTGGCTGGCTCGCGATACCGATCGCCCTGTTCTGGCTGGTGGGATGCATCAATGCAGTCAATTTGCTCGATGGTCTTGACGGCATGGCTTCAACGGTAGGCGTGGTTCTCATGTTGACCATTGGGGCTCAAGCTTTGTTTATGGATAACTGGGAAGTCGCGGTCATTTCTTTCGTTTTTGCCGGTGCGTTGGGTGGTTTTTTAGTCTTCAATTTGCCTCCGGCAAAGATCTTCTTGGGAGATTCCGGGAGCATGCTGATCGGCCTGCTGGCCGGAACCCTGTCGATTCTTGGATCTTCCAAAAGTTCCAGCACGATGGTCATTATCGTGCCGGTTGCCATTATGACCATCCCGATTCTCGATTCGTCGGCCGCCTTGCTGCGTCGTAAATTGACCGGGCGGAGTATGTACGATACGGATCGAAATCACCTGCACCATCGGCTCATGCTCAAGGTCGGCTGTAATTGGCGGGTTTTGTTCTTTGTCGTCGTGATGAGTATGGTTATTTCCGGTTGTGTTCTGACCAGCATCTGGCTACAGAAAGATTTCATCGCCTTGTTGGGTATGTTTGCCGTAATTATTGTTCTGGTGGCAACCGATACCTTTGGCCGAAATGAATTGCGTTTGTTGTTGGAGAAATACGCAACCAGTCATCGACCTCGTGAGGCAGATGTTGCCGAAAAAAATAACGGTAATGCCGCAGGCACGGTTTTTCATATCCAAGGAAATGCGAACTGGAAAATGCTGTGGGAGGATCTGTTGGGTACGGTCCATCTGATGGATACTCAGTCGATCCACCTCGATATCAGCCTTTCCTCGATCCACGAGGAGTTTGTCGCTACCTGGAAAAATGAACAACAGTGCAACCGTCGCTATCGGTGGGGCATTAACGTTCCGTTGGTCATCGATGGACAGTGCTATGGTCGCTTGAATATCGAATTCAAGCACGAAAAGGGAACGGCACGAGATCACATGGAAGACATCTTGGATCTGGTTTCCATTTGCAAGAAGTACATTACGGATCAACTTGAAAGTGCGAACCAGGACCATCATGTGCCGGCAGGAAATTTCGTCCCCTCGCCCAGTCTGGGGAACACTGCCCATAAACAATCTTATGGAACTTGATTATAGGGTTAGCCGGTCCAGAGGTGTACTGGGAACAGAGTAACGCCTCATCGTCTTGTTCCCTTGAATATTGGCGATCGTTTTCGCGTCTGTCTAAACCAATAGTCCCCCAGTAACGTTTGAGCTTACTTATGCGTATTCTTGTCTTTTCTCACTATTACTATCCGGAAGGGAATGCTCCCGCATCACGCATGCATGCGATGTGTTCTCGATGGGTTCAGCAAGGGCATGAAGTCCGGGTGATCACGTGTGCTCCCAATGTGCCGAGCGGGATTGTATACGAGGGATATAAAAATCGGCTTTGGCCTCAGAATGAAGAGATCGCCGGTGTCAAAGTCAAGCGGGTTTGGACGCGACTGGCCGCGAATAAGGGTACGCTCGGGCGAATTCTCAATTTTGTCTCTTATATGGTGATGGCCGTTTTGGCGGCCCGATTCATGCGACGACCGGATATTATTATCGCGACCTCGCCCCAGTTCTTTTGCGGCTGGGCCGGGCTGATCGCCTCGAAATTCCGCTTGCGTCGCGTCCGATTCGTGCTCGAGATCCGCGACATGTGGCCCGACAGCATCGTTGCAGTAGGCGCCATGAACAACAAACGCTTGCTCGGTATCCTTTATAAAATGGAAGATTGGCTCTACCGCGGTGCCAATCACATCGTGACGGTCGGTCAAGGTTATCAGCAAGATCTTCTTGACA
Source organism: Planctomycetia bacterium (assembly GCA_050123355.1). GTDB lineage: Bacteria > Planctomycetota > Planctomycetia > Pirellulales > Thermoguttaceae > JASFHG01. The sequence continues at coordinate 1,945 of JASFHG010000237.1, read as the reverse complement.
AAGGGGCTGACGCTCAAAAAATCTCGATCATTCCCAACGGTGTCGATAAGGAATTGTTCTATCCTCAAGAGCCTGATCAGGAGTATGTTGAAAAATATATAGGCCCGGACCGTTTTGCGTGTGCTTATATCGGGACGATCGGGATGGCTGCGGGGCTCGATGTGGCAATTCGAGCGGGCGAGATACTCAAAGAGCGTGGGCGAGACGACATCCGCCTGATTATGGTCGGAGATGGAGCCGAGCGAGAAAATCTCGAGGAGGAATTGCGGCAAAAAGAGCTCGATAACGTGCTGTTTACCGGCCGTTTGGCGAAGGAAGAGGTCCCCAAAATCCTGTCGGCCGTCGATTCCTGTCTGGTGCATCTGAAGAAAAAAGACCTTTTCAAACGGGTCCTTCCGTCGAAAATTTTTGAGATGGCCGCCATGAAAAAGCCGATTATCCTAGGAGTGCAAGGTTGTGCGGCCGAACTCTTGCAGGAGGCCGGGGCGGGTATCTGTATCGAGCCGGAAAACGCCGAGGAGTTGGTCGAGGCTGTTTGTGCCCTAGCCGACAACCCCGAGCAGTGTGCCCGTTATGGTGAAGATGGTCGAGAGTATGTTTTAAAACATTACGACCGTGAATCGCTTGCCGACGAATATATCGAGGTCCTCAAACAAGTCACTTCTTGATGCCCGAGGGGGGCCGTGTCTCGCGAACATTTGGAGAGGTAATCCATTCCATGAAACTTCAAACGTTTATCGCGATCCTCCGTCAGTTCGGGCTGAAAAACTGCCTCTTCCGTGTCGGCTATCAACGACGGAAGAAAAAAGGGCATTTCGAGCGTGTCAATCCGACGTTCGATTGGGACGATCTTTTTGCCGAGGCGATCTTTCGATCGGGGGAAGGGCCTGATGATCAATCGCTCCGGTCTTATTTGCGGGAAAACACGGGCCGGTTTTTCTTTCCGTTGGGTCAGCCTGTGCGGCTTCCGGATGGTCTTGCGGACGGATGGCAACAGGATCCGGTGATGCATGCCGATGATCTTGAGCAAGGTTTTTTTGGCTACTTTTTTGATCATTCCGGGAAACTTGGCGAACCGGGCCCTGAGGGGCCGAAGGTCGATTGGTTCCTCAACCCGATAACAGGCCAACGCGACACACAGATGGTCCACTGGTCTCGCCGAGGCGACTTCGATCCCGACCGTGGCGATATCAAGTACATCTGGGAGCCTAGCCGTTTTGCGTGGGTTTATGACCTGGTTCGAGCGTATGTGGCGACCGACGACGATCGTTATCCGAAGCTGTTCTGGCACTTGCTGAATAGCTGGATGCAAGCCAACCCGCCGACGATCGGGCCGGGGTGGCAGTGTGGCCAAGAGGCGGCGATCCGCGTGATGGCCGTTTGTTTCGGGCTGTGGGCCTTCTTCGATCATCCGGCAACCACCGAAGAAAACCTGCTGGCGGCTCTCCGGCTACTCGCCACATTAGGGAATAGAATTGAAGTCAATATCGACTATGCGAAGAGTCAGCGAAGCAACCATTCTTCGACCGAAGCACTCGGGCTGGTGATGCTCGGGCTTCTTTTTCCCACGATGAACGGGGCCGATCGTTGGTGTCGGATTGGGCGAAAGACGCTCGAACATGATGCGAAGCGGCATTTTTGGAGTGACGGAAGTTATCTGATGCACTCCTTCAATTACCAGCGGATGACGATGCACTGCTTCCTTTGGGCGATGCGATTGGCCGAGTTGGCTCACGCACCGTTTTCCGAGCAGGCGTACGCGGCAATGGCTCGTTCGACACGTTTTTTGGAACAACAACTTGATGCTTCAGGGCGGATGCCCAATTATGGAAGCAACGATGGTGCTCTGATCAGCCCTCTATGCAGTGGTGACTATCTCGATTATCGCCCGCTGTTGGGAGCCATGCGGCATTTGATTGCACGAGAGGAACCAACCGGTGAGCAA
>JASFHG010000236.1:0-6185 GCA_050123355.1 Planctomycetia bacterium | reverse complement strand
CAACGACCTACGAATCGCATGTCCTACGATCTCCCGCCCAAGCAGCAATCTATCGTCCTCCGTGGGGTGGAAGTTCACAACCTCGACGCGGTCGATCTCGATATCCCGCATGGCCAGTTGGTCGTTTTTTGTGGGGTGAGCGGAAGTGGGAAAAGCAGTCTCGCGTTGGACACGCTTTATGCCGAGGGTCAGCGGCGGTATATCGAAAGTTTTTCGGCTTACACGCGGCAATTTCTCGAGCGGTTGGAAAAGCCAGAATGCGAGAGGATTGACGGTATCCCGCCGGCGATTGCGGTGACGAGCAAGAATGGGAGCCACTCGACCCGTTCGACGGTCGGCACGGCGACCGAGACGGCCGATTATCTGCGTCTTCTTTTTGCCAAAATCAGCAGAACGTACTGTCTGACGTGTGGCGAAGAGGTGCGGCAGGACACCCCGCAGTCGGCGGCGCGGCAATTGGAGGAGTTGCCCGCGGGGATCCGATTTATGATCGCGTATCCGTTGGCGGTGCCTGAGGGTTCGACGATCGAGGCGGTAACGAAGCGACTTCGCGAGGAAGGATTCTTGCGTCTGGTCGTGGATGGTCGGATGATTAATCTGTCGACCGATACCTTGCCCGAGTCGACCGAGGTACAGCAAATCTCGGTAGTGATCGATCGTTTGAAGTCGGGAGGTGCGACGGGCGAGCGGATCCGCGACTCGCTCGAGACGGCTTTTGTAAAAGGGGGCGGTCGGTGTCATGCGTTACTCGATCTGGCGGGCGTGGACGAAGAGGTGAAAAATTTGCTTTCCGGTAGCGATCAGACAATCGACGGGCAAGTTTTTCGCTATATCGGGTTCAGTCGCCGCTTGGCATGCGAGACGTGCGATATCGAGTATCCCGATCCGGAGCCGCGTCTCTTCAGTTTCAACAGTCCGCTGGGAGCTTGTCCGGAGTGCGAGGGGTTCGGGAACGTGATCGACATGGACATGGACCTCATTGTCCCAGACCGCGAGAAGACGATCCGCGAGGGGGCGATTGCGCCGTGGAACTCGCCTGCGTATACGCACGAGCTGGAAAATCTGATGAAGTTGGCGTCGAAGCTAGGTGTTTCGGTCGACGTGCCGTTTGAGGAGCTGGACGAATCGCAGCTTCGCATGATCGTCGAAGGGGCGCCGGAGCACGAGTTCGGCGGGCTGAACGGATTTTTCGATTGGTTGCAGCGACGCAAATACAAGATGCACGTCCGCGTTTTCTTAAGCCGGTGGCGCAGCTATCGATGTTGCCCGGCGTGTAACGGTGGCCGGTTGCGGCCCGAGGCACTGGCCGCGCGGATTGGCGGCAAGAACATTGCTGACATTTGCTCGATGAAGGTGGAGGACGCGGCTCGATTTTTTGACGATTTGGAACTGACCGATTTCGAGCGGACTGTGGGGCGGACGATGCTCGAGCAGGTTCGATCGCGGCTTGGTTACTTGGAGCAGGTGGGACTTGGCTACTTGACGTTGGATCGGACCATTCGTACGCTCAGCGGCGGCGAGTCGCGGCGGGTTTCGCTCACCTCGGCACTCGGGTCGAGTCTGGTGAACATGCTTTACGTGCTCGACGAGCCTTCGATCGGATTGCACCCTCGCGACACGGACCAGTTGATCGGCGCGATCGGTCGTCTTCGCGACCGGCAAAACACGGTAGTTGTGGTCGAGCACGAGGAGTCGATTATCCGTGCGGCCGACCGTGTAGTGGAAGTCGGGCCTGGGGCGGGCGAGCGAGGTGGCCAGATCATCTTCGAGGGTTCGCCCGAGGAGATGGAGCAGGACGAAGAGAGTTTGACCGGCGACTATCTGGCTCGGCGGCGTGGCATTCAATGTGTCAGCCAGCGTCGTGCGACCGACCATGGTTGGATTCGGTTGGCCGGGGCGCGTGGGAACAATCTGAAAAATTTGACAGTCGAGTTCCCGCTTGGTGTGCTCTGTGTGGTAACCGGTGTGAGCGGGTCGGGCAAAAGTACGTTGGTCGAAGGGACACTCTACCCGGCAATTTGCCGACGACTTCATAAAGAGGCTCCCAAACCGTACGATTTTGACGATGTCTTCGGTGATGGCCAGATCGACGAAGTAGTGATGATCGACCAAAGTCCGATCGGCCGCTCTCCGCGGAGCAATCCGGTTACATATCTGAAAGCGTTCGACGAGATTCGCGCCGTCTTTGCCGGGACGATCGACGCGAAGACTCGCGGTTTCACGGCGAGTCACTTCAGCTTCAACGTCGACGGCGGTCGATGCCCGGTCTGTCAGGGTGAAGGGCATATCGCGATCGACATGCAGTTTTTGGCCGACGTTTACATGAAGTGCTCCGAGTGTGGCGGGACGCGCTACCGTCGCGAGATTCTCGACATCAAGTATCGTGGTCGCGACATTTCTGACGTGTTGAACATGACGGTCCGCGAGGCATTCACGTTTTTCCGCGGCCGGCCCAAGGTCCAGGCACGCCTGAAGCGTTTGATCGACGTTGGGCTCGACTACGTGCGGCTCGGCCAGCCGGCCAACACGCTTTCTGGTGGCGAGGCACAACGTCTGAAGCTGGCTGCGTACATGTCGACGGCAAAGCGCGGGCGATGCCTCTTCATTTTGGACGAGCCGACGACCGGTCTCCATTTTTCGGACGTGGTCCAACTGCTCGATTGCTTCGACGCGCTGCTCTCGGTCGGCCATTCGCTGATCGTGGTGGAGCACAATCTCCAGTTGATGAAGTCGGCCGACTATATCATTGACCTGGGGCCCGGGGCGGCGGACGAAGGGGGTGAAGTCCTGGTTCATGGCACTCCGGAGGCCGTTTCCCGCTGTGAACGTTCGATCACGGGCAAGTTTCTGAAGGATCTTCTCGAGGAAGAAGCCAAAGAAGTAGAGGCCGACTAGCTCTGTCTGTACCCCCCTGTTGGGATTAGATCTGGAAATCACTGGACAGGAAAACAGGGGCTTGTTAGAATAAAAATACGGATATCCGCCACCTTTGTAACCTACCGCCTATAGGGGAAATTCTGATTTAAAACAACGAAAGCCGTGCTGCGGCTTTTTCTTGTTGTTATTTAGGCGAAATGCTCTGTTGTGAGTATTTAATGCTTTGGTTTTCCTTCGTTCATGTAATGAGTTGGGAAACTCGCAATCCGATCTTTTCAGGTTATGGGTCCTTCCGCCAATTTGTGGACTCTATGCCATGATAAAAGAACTGTGATAAGAAACGGTATCATTTTGCACAAATGTATACCTATATATAAATATCATTTCAATGGGACGCTCGGTGGTGAGTGTGTTTGCGGTTATAGGGGACATAGAACGCATTAGGGATTAATGAATTTGGAGAAGAAGTAAGCCATGAAAAAACAGACGATTATTTCGATACTGATCGGTTTTGTGTTGACGTTTGCGACGACGGCGGTTGCCAATCCGATTCCGCTCGGGTTTGACAACGGGGAAAGCTCGGCCTATGTCGACGCTTATCCCGGCACGACCGGGAGCGGTTGGGATTCTGCCTGGTACGACTTCGGCGGGACAAAGGCGGTTACGGTCCAAACGGCCGATCCCCTCTCGACCGGAACCGGGCCCTATTTGAACGTCACTTCGACGGGCAGCTATCATACGATCGCACGCCAGTACGGCAACACCGCCACGTTTAACACGTTGTCGGCTCATACCATCAGTTGGGATTTTCGCCTCGAAAACGAAATCGTTTTTGACGACTTGGGCGACCGGATCAATTTCTACGGCGACAGTGCTGCCGACGAAAGCTCTGATGATTCAGTTTCGTGGCTCATTGGCGTTGCTCCCTTGCGGATGGGGTCCAGTAACTGGTATATGTACGATTATTACGATGGAGGTTTCACTTCGGACAACGTTGTCGTCACACCGATTCCGATTGCTGCGGACACGACCTATTCGTTTTCCGTAACGCTTCATCCGGCGACGGCGACTTACGATGCAACTGTTTCGAACGGACAGTTAAGCTATACGCGAACCGGATTGGGCTATCGTAACAACACCATAATGTCGGATACACCTTGGCTCCATTTTGGCACGACGAGCAACAATACTCCTTCAATTCATTCTTATTCGATTGACTCAATCGAAGTCACGGGCGGAGCTCCTGTCGTCGAAGCCCCCGAAGCGGACGGATTCCAGGGATTTTGGTATGCGATCGAAAAAACGGACGAATACGGCACGTATTACAAATATTCTGGTGGCTTGGGTACGTATCCTCAGCAGATTCATCCGATGGCCATCTACCGTGAAGAAACAGATAAGACTTTTTTTGTCTACGGAGGCACGAACGAAGATAACTCGACGCTCTATAGTTGTATCTCGTATTACGATCATGTGACCGGACAGGTTGCTCGACCTCGCATCGTCAAGGACGTTCAGAGTACCAACGCCCATCACAATCCGTGCATGGCGATGGATGAGGATGGATATATTTTCGTGTTTTCCAACGGTAATCATATCTATCAACCGTCTTTTATCAACCGCAGCACCGACCCCTACTCCATCGATAGTTTTGAGCAGGTACTGGAACTGCCCGGCGAGAACAACTTCACCTATGGTCAACCATATTATATCGAAGGTCAGGGGTTCCTTTTTCTGTATACCCACAGAAATGCAAACGGTCGAGCTCTTTGCTATAATACCAGTTCCGATGGTATTACCTGGGACCAGTCATGGGAAAACAAGCCCGAGATCGCAATGGTCCCCACGGGCGAGTACCAAATCAGTCGGCAATCGGGCCAGAAGGTCGGCACCGCGTTCAATAATCATCCGGGCGACGTTGTGGATGCACGAACGAACCTGTTTTATATGGAAACTACTGACTTTGCCCAAACGTGGACCACGGCCGACGGAACCGTGCTGACAACTCCGGTCACTTCTGTTACCACGCCCGCCTTGGTGCATGACTACGAGTCGGAAGGGCTGCTGGTTTATTTGAAAAACCTTGAATATGACGCCGACGATCAGCCGGTGATCATGTACATGACTTCCCCCACGGCGAAGCCTTACGAGACGGGCACTCGCCAGTTCCATATCGCCCACTTTGACGAAGGGAATTGGGTTATCAAGGACCTTTTCACCGTGGACCATAACTATGATTTCGGGCAATTGGAGATCGAGGATGACGGTACCTGGCGGATTATTGCGCCGACGATCGATGGTCCTCAAACCGACGCGACCGGCGGCGAGATGGCGATGTGGATCAGTGAGGACGAAGGGGATACCTGGGCCATGATTAGGCAGTTGACCTACGACAGCGTTTACAACCACATGTATGCCAAGATGCCGATCGATGCTCATGACGATTTCTACGCTTTTTGGGCTGACGGTAATGCGGACGCTCCTTCCGAGTCGTGTCTCTACTTTACCGACAAAGATGGAACCGGAGTGTGGAAGTTGCCGTATGACATGACCGGTGACTTCGCGACGCCCGAGCTGGCCTATACGCCGAAGTATATCGGGATCCCCGGCGATGCGAACCAGGACGGGAAGGTTGACGCTTCCGACGCGACGATCCTCGCGGGCAACTGGCAAGCGTGGCCGGCTACCTGGGAGATGGGTGATTTCAACGGTGACGGCAAGGTCAACGCTTCGGACGCGACAATCCTTGCGGGCAACTGGCAGTACGACGCGACCGCCGGGTCCGTTCCCGAGCCGAGTGCTTGGGCCTTGTTCCTTGGACTGCTGCTGATGTTGGGCTGCAAATGGCGAAAAATGGCTTAATGGAAGTTTGTTTGCCTGGAAAATTAAATGACGATCAGGAATAAGAATATGCAGGCGAAAATCGGTTTATGCTTTTTGGTGGTTATCGGTTTATGTATGCCCGATGTGACCTTTGGTATCGTTTTGGCGACGGCCGATTTTAACGCGGGCAACACGACCGGTTCGGTCGACGGGTTCACCGGTACGGACGGTGGCGGTTGGATCGACGCATGGCAGAAACTCGATTGGACTCAGTATGGGCCTGTCAATGACACGGGTGGCGTGGTTACGTCGGGGATGTCGGGCTATAACCCCTTGTATCCCGGTGGTGGCAATTACCTCAGCATGCACGTCGAAGGAGCGGGCGCTCGGATGGGGATCGGCCGCACGTTCGATACGGGCGTCACCACGACACTGCTTTACCCGTATACGCTCGAGTTTTCGTATCGCCTGGATGATGGCTACGA
>JASFHG010000235.1:0-6185 GCA_050123355.1 Planctomycetia bacterium | reverse complement strand
ACGCCGGTGGCCCGGGCATCATGGCGACCGACGCCGCCGTCCGATACGGCCTGAAACTCGCAACGATCAAAGAAGAGACCAAGGACAAGATGCGAGACAAACTGCCCGCCGCGGCCGCGTTGAACAACCCGGTCGACGTGATCGGCGACGCACGGAGCGACCGCTACGAAGCGGCTGTCCGAACCGTCCTCGAAGATGACGGCGTCGACATGGGCCTCGTCATCCTGACGCCCCAGTCGATGACCGACGTCGAGGCGATCGCCAAGGTAATCGGCCCTTCGATCAAGGGCATCGATAAGCCGGTCGTCGCCTCGTTCATGGGCGTCCGTGACGTTGCCGCCGGTGTCGATATTCTCGGCAAAGACGGGATCCCGAACTATGCGTTCCCCGAAGACGCGGTCAAGAGTCTTGCCGCGGCCACACAATTGGTCGCTTTGAAAAATGTACCCAACCGCGAAGAGGTCCCGCTTCCTCACGCAGATGTCGACAAGGCCAATAAGTTGATCGCCGAAGCGCTCGGCGACGCCGACGAAAAATATCTCACCCAGGCCGAGTGCCGACCGATCTTCGAGTGCTACGACTTGCCGCTCTTGGCAAGCGCCACGGTCACGACCGCCGAAGAAGCGGCCCGTGTCGCCAAAGATCTCGGTAAGCCGATCGTCATGAAGGTCATGTCGGCCGATGTCGTCCACAAGTACGACGCGGGCGGAGTCCTCTTGAACATCAACGGTCCGGAAGCTGCCGTGGAAGCTTTTAACAAGATCCACGAAAACGTCGAAAAGGCGATCCCCGGCGCGAAGATCGACGGGATCCTGATCGAAGAGATGGCCGGCAAGGGCGTCGAAGTGATCCTCGGCTCGAACTACAACGAAGGCTTCGGCCCGTTGATCATGTTCGGACTGGGCGGCACGCTGGTCGAGGTCCTCAAGGACGTCCAGTTCCGTCTCGCTCCGATGTGGAAGATTTCGGCCGAAAAGATGGTACGCTCGATCCGCTCCTTCGAAGTACTCGACGGATTCCGCGGCACGCCGAAAGCCGACATCGACTCGATCGTCGACACCCTGGTCCGACTTTCCGCAATGACCTGCAACCATCCGGAGATTTCCGAGCTGGACATCAACCCGCTGATCGTCCACCCCGTCGGCCAAGGCTGCTCGGTAGCCGACAGCCGCATCATGCTCCGTAGAAAATAGAACGAGCATTATCTCTGTAGAAAATTAAAAGGTGGGTAGTCCAATACGGCTGCCCACTTTTTTAAGATGGTAAAATGGCGCACTACAAAGATCTGGAACCCTGCGATTACTTCGGACAAACAAGAACGGCTAATCTAGTCGCTGTCGGCTGGCTCGAAAAAGAGTTTCCCTTCACGACCGGAGAAGTCCCTCACGATTTCTATCTAAAGTTGTCCGAATTGCTGGCGAACCTCTGGTCGCCCATCCCCGCCATCTGCATGGGTGTCCATGAATGCACTTTGTGTCAGTTCGAAGGCCCTGCGGCTGCGGGCAACTTATACATACCGTATAATTGCAAAATCCTTGTTGCCCCCGAACTCATCCTCCATTACATCAACTGTCATCACTACCGCCCACCGGACGATTTCATCACCGGCGTCATGCAATGCCCCGACCTTCGGTCCATGGAATACAAAAAACTCTTCCTTGCCAACGGCGGCAACGTCTTTTGAGTGATGCTTCCACGGCACCTCAAAGCCAGCTTCTCCCATTCTCCCATCAGATAAAGCCGGTTCTCTGCGCAGCAGAGGGCCGGATCGGGAAGAAATTTACCTTTTCAGACTAACGCACTTTAGCCACCGCATGCCGAGCGATATGGGGCTGGCGAAGAGGACTTTCCGCGTCGAGACGCCACCCTTCGATGCCTGCCTTGGTGGCCAGACACATGGTAATTTGCTGCATCGGTTCCTGATCGCAGATCGAGATCTTCCAGCCGGCCTCTTCCAAGACCTGGGCCACCTCGTCGCTCTCACGCAAACGCATGTACCACTCGAGACCCTTTTCTAGATAAGTCACGCGGTCATGGTGGCCGGTTTGGCTGATCAAGAGACTGCCATCCTCACGAGTTCTGGAATGGATGGCTCGCAACATTTTTAAAAGATTTTCGTTACTGTCGGAATGCATATCGATATACTCGATAAGGCCCTGACAGATCGTGACACTCAGGCCGTCGAACTCGACGCCGAACCGCTCGCCGGCAAGCCGGAGAACGTTGTCGATGTCGTCGACTTGCGTAATGCTTCCGGTATGAGTAAAGCCTCGCCCGTCCAGGCCATGCTCCTCGAATACCTGACGATTGTCGTCGACCGCTTTAGCATCCATGTCGACGCCAAAATAGTAGATGTTCTTCTGCTCCATCTTGGCGATGACTTCCGCCTCGAGCATGGCATCACCGCCGCCGATGGTCATGACAAGACGCGGTGGACCCGCCGGCATGGACCGAAGACAGGTTTCGAGCATCCACTGAGCGATCTTTCGCCGATTCCGCGCAGCTTTGACGGCGGGCGACTGCATAAGAATACGATTGAGCAAGTCCCCTTTGTTATGAGGTTCCTCGAATCGATACATGGCGCGCAAAACGCGATACGATCCACCCTCTCTCGCTCGAAACAACCGCTGGGCAAGTTCGCCACGGCTGCGCGAAAAGATTTTGGTAACCAGACGGGGAAACACGTTCATCAACGTGGCCACGATATGGGTATTCACCAAATGCTTGGACCACGAATCTACTTCGAGAGGACAATTGACCCCGTAGCGTTCATTCCACAATTTCAATAGCGGTTTCATCGGTTGAGTTCGTGCTGAGTATTTCGATGTGTCAGTGGTCCAGTATCTGCTTCCTGACTATCAATTCGAATTCCTAACGGCACGGCTTTCGCCTCGGCCTCTTCGCACAAATCAGCAATACCGTCGACAATCGGATTCCGGTCCGGTCCGAACCCGTTATGGTCAACATCCGCCATGTGACTAATGGCATGCGGCACCACGGACCGCATGATTTTAAAGTACCGCTCTTGTCCTTCGAGCGTATTCACTTGCAACAGGTCGTCATGCTGACCGAAGAAGAAATTACACGGAATTTCCGGAGGAACTTCGATATTTTCGAGGTAGTCCGCGTTCAAAAGTTGTTTTAAAGTTTTGGAGATGTCGACTCGATCGTAATTCAACTCCGCAAAGTAATCTCGCCCGATGTCGATAACGGGGAAAAGATCCTTGAGAAATTCTTGCATGGCATCGCGAAACGCATCACCACTCCAATCGTAAATTCCTTCATCGATCCCGGCCAAAAAGCTTTCTCGATCCAGTTCGCGACCGAGCTTTTGACCAAACAGCGGCGCGAAATCCTCAAAGCGAATGATCTGATCCAGAGTAAACAGACCCGATACCGCATTGATCGACCAAAACGGTGACGGAAAATCGAGTTCCGCAGGCGTCGCTTTGTTGGCTTGTCCTTTTTTGAACTGAGCCGCCAAAAGAGAAACCAGACCGTAACAGACCGTGACCGCATGCATCGGCAAACCACGTTCGCGTGCATACTCGCTTGCCCAACGTATGGCATAACGAGTGTCGATCAACGTGTCGTCCAACTCGAACGTACCGGTAGAACGAGGATGTCCCCGGTATTCATAAGATACAAGAACCGCTCCTCGTCGACTGATATTTCGGAAGAGCATGAGTGATTGGGAAGCACTTGCGCCAATCAGGGGCGGCATAAATACAAGCCGCTTCGGTTTCATTGGCGATTTAGGAAACATCAATTTTGCATAGAGATGACCGTCCTTAATAGGGATGTCATGCTCCTCGAAAAGCCGGGACTTCTTGGACATTTGAACCATGATGCAGTGCCTTCGCGTGTCAGAAAAGTAATGGGATCTCTATCTCAAAATGCCAATGATCTCTGCTTCCCACCTCCGTGCAAAAGATGCGGTTTCCTTTAACTCCCTGAAACCACATTACTTCCATTTATAACCAACACCTAAAATTATTTCAAGAAACTTTCGGAAAGATTATTGCAAAAAAGGGGGGACCAGTGCCAAAAGAAAGGGGCTGGGCAAAAATAGGGGGGCAAAAAGGGGGGGCTAATTAAGGTAAAAATACCACTTTTTTACGGAAGACAAACGTGAATAAAACGAAGCCCACTAACATACCAACCTCCCCCAAATAACCCCTTATCCCCCCCAATTCCAGCCGGTTTTCCCCAAAAAACCATTTATAACCCATAGAGTATTCAAAAGTACAGTACATGAAGAAATGTTTAGAATGAAAAATTGTACCGTGATTCAGCGCAAAGGCAAAAAGAAAAATATAACAAAGATAATATATACGCTTTGCAAATCTCGACGAAAATTTAAACTTGCCCCCAGCGTTTGCGGAGGAACCACTCGACCGATAACAGCGTGGTAATGAATGCGAGAATCCACCAGTTGTCCCACAGTGTGCGGCGGACTTCCGTGCGAGTGACGAGCTGGTCGGTCTTCTCGAGCAGGTCGTCGAGCAGCTTGGGCAATTGCTCGGCAACGACCATGTGACCGCCGGTTATCTCGGCAAGGCTTTCCATGCCGGAAATGTCGGCCGAGGGGTTGTCGAGTTCGAGATCTTCTTCAAAAACCAAAAACCGCCCTTGTGCCGTGCCGAGTACCGAATTATTTTCGGTCGCGGTAACGCGGATCGTATAGTCGCCGATGTCCTGCGGCACTTCAAACGAACCGGAACGATAGTCCTTGGCCCGTTGAGTACGTAGCTCTTTCGTCGAACCGTCAGGCAGCAGCAACTCGGCTTCGATCTGAACGTCAGTCAACGGGTCGCCGTTGGGAGATCGAGCACCGGTCGTGAATTTCAACTGTCCGCCCGGGCGAACGCGAAACTGTTCCGGCTTGACCCAAACTCGATTCTCCTCGGTAACATCTTTTTGTGAGAGCCAGAGGATCGCTTGGCGCCAGAACCGTTTGTGGATCTTGTCGAACCCTTTCATTGGCCAGTGCCACGTCGAGTCACCGGCGAACGCGATCACGCGGCCTGCACCGGATCCTTGAACCACGAGAAGCGGTCGCGAATTTTGATCCTCGGCCAGGATGACAGCGCCCGGCTTGAGATCCGTAAACTTATTCGCTCCATCCAACGGCGGCAGCTTCGCCCAAAGGCGGCGGTTTGCGTCTCGATCTCCGGAAAGGGTCATGAGAAAATGACGGTTGCCGATCCCGGTCGGCCGGATTTGGACTGGGCCGGGCAGGTGTAAATCTTCGCGAAGTGGCGAGCCGGGCACTTGACGTTCGAGTCGGCCCATCACGATCGGCGAGACCTCGGCCAGCGGCGTATCGGCATATCCGCCTGCCCCGAACGCTTGAAAACCACCGAGCAACAGCAACCCCGATCCACGCTCGACCGACTTGGCCAGCATGGTCAGTTCTTCCCGGGTAAAGGCCGTGCTGTCAACATCGCCAAGGATGTATACGTTATATTCACCCGGCTGAAAACGTTCCAACAGCGAGCCGGGTCGCGAAAGTTTCGAGAGACTCATATAGTCAACCTCGATATCGGGCGAAGCGTCCAACGAACTGCGCAAGTAACGGGTATCGATCCGCGGCGGTGCTCCTTCGATATAGAGCACGTTCAGCCCACCTTCCAAAACGGTGACGAACGTGCTCTGTGAGTTGTTCGTCGTGACCAACTCGCCTGCCTGCTCGGGAATGTCGACCGTCACTTTGTACTGGCCGGGCACTTCGGGCGTGTAGCTGAGCTGGACGGGCACGACCTCGTCAGGCTTTGTCGCTCGAATTACCTTCTTATCGACGACTTGCATTTTGCCATAGCGAGAACCTGCCTCGGGCGGAGACTCGAAAAGTAGCTGAACCACGATGTCGCGGTTGGTGTAGCCGTTCACGCGGACCTTGGCATCGACAGCAAGCCGATTTTTGACGAAGACATATTCGTTGGTCAGCAGGTCGGTCACGGCGACGTCCTTCGCCTGGCCCAGCCCGTGCGTCTGACCGAACGGAACCGTGTACAACGGACAACCGAGATACTTCAACCGCGTGGCAGCCGTTTGCGGCGCGGCATCCAGCGGCGGATAAGCACGCTGCGCCCCATCGCTCAACAGGATCACGCCGAGCAGCCGCTTGCCCGCCTCGCGTTGGATGGTCTCGATCATCGCGTATCCGATCGCGGTCTCCGACC
>JASFHG010000234.1:0-6294 GCA_050123355.1 Planctomycetia bacterium | reverse complement strand
TTGTCAACTTCCAGTACAACCGCCTGGTAACAAAGTTCGGCCGCCCGATGCTCAAAAACGACTCGGACGAAGAAGACGTGCTGAAGCCGTGCGACATGACGATCCTCGCGATGGGCAAATTCGGCGGTAAGGAGATGAGCTATCAAAGCGACCTGGACGTCGTCTTCCTGTACGAAGGAGAAGGCAACACCGAGGCGGTCTATCCGGGCGACGGACGTCGAAGCACCACGAACCAGCACTTCTTCAGCGAGCTGGCCCAACGGATCATCCAGATGACCGGGCGGCTGTCGACCTTCGGTCGGCTTTACGAGATCGACGCCCGGCTTCGGCCCACGGGCAAGAGCGGCTCGCTGGCGATCTCGCTGGCCGAGTTCGAACGCTACTTCACCGAAGGGAGCGGTCAGCTCTGGGAGCGTCAGGCCTTGTGCAAGGCGCGGCCGATCCTTGGCTCGAAACGATTCGTCAAAGCAACCAACCGCACGATCCAGAAAGCGATCTCCAGCCGGCGATGGCAAAAGTCGAACGTGCAAGAGATCTACGACATGCGCGAGCGGCAGATCAAGGAAACCAACGTAGGCAACCTGAAACGCGGCCGCGGCGGTGTCTGCGACATCGAGTTCCTCGTCCAGATGCTCCAACTGAAACACGGTCGGCGCGTCGCCTCGATCCGCAAACCGAACACCCTCGATACCCTCAAAGAACTATACCGCACCGAACTGCTCGATCCGGAAGACGTCCTCTTTTTCACGGCCGCCTATCGCGCCCTGAGAACGGTCGAGATGCGTCTCCACCTGATCGATGCGATTCAAGGGACGAAGCTCCCCGAGGATCCAACCAAACTGACACAACTCGCACACCTGCTCGGCTACACCGACACGAACCTGTTGGTAGCCGACTGCCGAAATTACACAGAAGAGACCCGAAAACGATTCGATCGAATCTTCGGGATGTAACCATTTATTGATCCCGATGTATTTAATGATCGTTGTGTGACCGCAAACGCGGCTGTACCAGCCGGGTGTGCTGGATTTCTGGCCGCAGAACGGTTCATTAGCAATGCAGACCTCAATAATGGCTGCAATCACCAAAACTTACAACCGCTGAGATAGCGCTTATTGCTCAGGCCGGATAAATTGAGCTTGCATGTAAGCAGCACAAAAACGCTTGCTTATAGTGAAACAGCCACTATTTGGAACGATTTTCACTACCATTTATACGATGCAACGCGGGCACGGTTCATTTTATCTTGCCGGCACTATAAAAGTATGGAAAATTATGAAAAAGTATGAAATTCTCGTTGTCGGCGGAGGACATGCCGGCACCGAAGCCGCCCTGGCCGCCGCCCGTATGGGAGCTTCCACCGGACTCGTCACCTCTCGACTGGACACCATTGCCCAAATGAGTTGCAACCCTGCGATCGGCGGCGTTGCCAAAGGGCACATCGTCCGTGAAATCGATGCGCTCGGCGGAGCGATGGGAGTCGCGATCGACCGGACAGGCATCCAATTCCGCATGCTCAACCGCCGTAAGGGGCCCGCCATGCACGGCCCACGTGCTCAGGCGGACAAACAAGCGTATCAAAATGAAATCCGACGCATCTGTGAAGAACAGCCGGACCTGGAACTCATCGAAGCAACGGTCGACGACCTGCTCGTGGAAGAAACGGTCGAAGACTTCGAGCGGCTGCGAGTGATCGGCGTGCGAACCGACGCCGGCGAAGCGATCTTGGCCGATATCATCATTCTCACAACCGGCACGTTCATGCGAGGTATTCTCCACTATGGCCAACGCCAAGTGCCCGGCGGGCGGGAAGGTGAGCAGGCAGTGGTCGGGATCAGCGAAGCGTTGTTGCGATTCGGTTTCGAGCTCGGTCGATTCAAGACCGGCACGCCCGCTCGCATCGACAAATATACGATCGACTACGACCAGCTCGAAATCCAGCCCGGCGACCCCGATCCCGAACCGTTCTCCTTCCTCCACGACAAGATCGAGTGCGAGCAGCTCCCTTGCCATATCACTTATACGAATGAAAAGGTCCACGACATCATCCGCGCGAACCTCGATCAAGCACCGATGTACACCGGCCAGATTCAGTCGACCGGGCCGCGATACTGCCCCTCGATCGAAACGAAGATCATTCGGTTCGCCGACAAGGAACGGCACCAAATTTTTCTCGAACCGGAAGGTCGCGAAACGGACGAGGTCTATATCAACGGCCTTTCGACCAGCATGCCCGAATCGGTGCAGGACGAAATGATCCATGCGGTCAAGGGATTGAAAAATGCGAGGATCATCCGCTACGGCTATGCGATCGAGTACGACTACTTCCCGCCGGAACAGCTACGGCGGACTCTGGAGACCAAACGAGTCGAACGGCTCTACATGGCCGGCCAGGTCAACGGGACGACCGGCTACGAAGAGGCAGCCGGACAAGGTCTGATCGCCGCGATCAACGCGGTCCTCACCCTGCGCGAGCAAGAACCGTTCATCCTCGAACGAAACGAAGCGTATCTCGGCGTCATGATCGACGACCTCATCACGCGAAGTGTCGACGAACCGTATCGGATGTTCACCAGCCGTGCCGAGCATCGGCTCCATCTGCGGCAGGACAACGCCGACCGACGATTGACGGCGATCGGTTATCGGATCGGACTGGTCAATCGAAAACGTTACAATCAAGTGACGGAAAAAGAGAAGCTGATCACCGAAACGATCGAACGGCTTGAGGCAACGAAGTGGGACAACATGACGCTGGCCAAGATGCTTCGCCGGCCCGAGGCAACTTGGGAGGACGTGACCGAGCGGCTACCCGAGCTGGCCGACTTGCCTGCGGCGGTCATCCGGCAAGTAACCTACGACATTAAATATGCCGGCTACATGGCTCGGCAGAAGCTGGACATCGCAAGGCAAAACCGCCTGATGCACCGTCGGATTCCCGAAAACTTCGACTATCATGGCGTCCAGCATCTACGCATGGAAGCCAAAGAGCAGCTCAGCCGCGTCGCCCCGACCGACCTGGCCCAAGCGTCGCGAATCAGCGGCATCACCCCGGCCGACCTGGCCGTTTTGGCCACCGCGTTGGATCAGCCGAAGGGAGAGGGTTAAGCTCAAAAAGTTTAGCGTTCGAATGGAATTCGACGTTTTAAGAAATGGAACTATTGAGACAAAAGCGTCGAATTCCATTCGACCGCTAAACAACTCGTTCCATGCAAAGTTGTGCAAAGCGGCCGGCGAGGGTTTGGGTCAAGGGTCGCATCTGACGGAAACCCTCGGGCGTGGCCGCTTCGATAGCGGGGCGGTCGAGATAGTCGAGCGAATCGATCAGCTCGGTCGTTTCGCGGCGGGCAAGCCACTCGGTACACATCTCGACGGTCATCTCGATGTGAAACTGGAACCCCCACGCGGTCTCGCCATATCGAAACGCTTGATTCGCACACGCAGGCGTCTCGGCCAGGTGGACCGCCCCGTCGGGCAAGGCGAACGTGTCGCCATGGAACTGACAGACGGTCTGCTTCTTTTCACAGCCGGTAAAGAGCCGATCGTCGGACGCCTCGGGCCGGAGCGTCAGTTCATACCAGCCGAGCTCACGGACCGGGTTGACCGTCACGGCCGCCCCCAACGCCCGTGCAAGGAGCTGGCTGCCGAGACAGATCCCGAAGATCGGCACGTCATGCTTCAGTGCACGCTCTATCTGGACCAGGTCCCAGCGGAGGAACGGGTAGTCGTCCGTATTGTTGGCACTCATCGCGCCACCCAAGACGACCAGCCCGGGCACCGACGCGACCTCGAAATCGGCGGGGATCCCCTCGAACAGATCGAGATACTCCCAGTCGGCACCGGCCTCCTCGATAAATTCCGCCACCATGCCGATAGCGATATGCGGTTGATGGCGAAGGACAACGATTGGTTTCATAAATGGATGGTTGAGTTTCCGTGTATTTAAAATTACCATTTTCTTGTCAAGCCGGAATTGGGACGCCAGTCCCTATTTCGGATCCGGAATAGGGCACGCTTCGCGGCCCAATTCCGGCTTGATTCAATAAACGGTATTATTCCCCTCGGGTCGGCCCTTCCTTGATAAGTTGACCATCGGCCATATTGCCGTAGAGCTTGAAGATCTCCGGTTTGATTTCGAAATTGACGCCGCGGACCGTACCGTCGGCGAAGAGGACGTTGACCACCGAGTTATGGGGCGAGCTGAATCCACCCACCTTGGCCGGGTCGAATTTATCCGAATCGGGATCGTAAAACTCCGGGAAATCGTCATCACTGTAACTCAATCGTCCGGGCGGCAAGCTGGTGTTTCTCAACGTCGCACAACTTCCCGACATCCAACCCAAATCGGAATCGGGCACATCTTTTTCGCCGACCAGCATCGTATGGGCCAGGCCGTCGGTGATATCGTCGCGGGTTACTTTGCTGTTGAGGAAAAAGACGCCCGTCATCTTGGCATCGATCGGCGTTTCCATATCGCCGCAGCATGCCGCGTAAGAGGAGACGGCCCTCCCTCCACGGTCGGTGGGATCTCTTTCCTTTTTCTCTTCTTTTGGTTCTTCCGGCTTCGCTACTTCTTCGGCTTTCGTGTCCCCTTCTTCCTCCCCTTCGTCCGAAGCAGACGGGTCGGGAGGCAGCTCGGTAGGCGGTTCAAGAGATGGATCGATAGGCGGCTCGGGAACAGGACCAAATCCGGGATCAGGACCAAGCATGCCCGAGGAATCATTGATCACATAGGGATTGTGAGTTTCCCGGTATTGTGGAGACTCGAGAAGTTGCCCCGCCGAACAGGACGAAGGACAAGCAAGGACAGGAATCATCAAACAGCGAACCTCTTGGTTCTCCTCCGCATAGACCCCCTTCTCTTGATCGATGTTCTTATAGGCAGGCCCCTCTTCCAAATAGGGCAGGAGCTGGACGATCCAACCGATCTGCTGCCCTTCGGGCTGATTGAGGATGGGGCCCTTCTTGTCGAGGACACCGCTCGGGTAGTGGCCGTGCGCCGTCTCGCGCTCGGTCATCGCCATACCGATCTGGCTCATGTTGTTCACACAATTAAGACGACGGGCCGATTCCCGGGCCGCCTGGATCGCGGGCAAGAGTAACGCAATCAAAATCCCGATGATCGCGATGACCACCAGTAGCTCAACGAGCGTGAAACCGAAACGCTTTCGGTCGTGGGAAAAAGAGGTAAGTCGCATGATATGGCTCCTTATTCATAAAGGGGATCTGACATATAAATTTGTATAGTAATGCAAACTATTGCTTCCACTGTATGGTCATTTCTTTGCTGATTCGGGCTCGTTTTTCCGAATCGCTCGGGTAGTCGGCGATCGCTTTGACGAGTCGGGCTTTTTCGTCGTCGGTCGGCTTCACCTCGATCGTGACGGCCGCTCCTTTTGCACCACCGAGTGACTCCGGCGGAATTTTCCACGTCTCGCCCGCATAGTTCGGGTCGCTTTCCAGCCGCGCCGCGGCGAGTCGCAAGCCCGACTCGGCCAGGCAACTTGCCTGCGCCCGATTCATCTGGAGTTGGACCTCTTTATGGCGACGGAACGCCAGCTGGAGGATCATGACAAGCAAGACGCCCAGCATGAACACGCAAACCAGGATAACGAACAGTGCCAGGCCTTCTCGTTTTTGATTGGATGATCTCATGAAACCGCCTCCTCTTCTCCAGGCGTCTCCTCTTCTTCCGAAGGAGCCTCGGTACGATTGGTTTCTTCTTTCTCCGGCGGGAGCGACAACTCCATCGCGCCCGGGCTGGTCCCGATTCCCGCAACAATCGGAGGCGCGTCTCTATACACTTGCTTCATGGCTATGCTCTTGAGGCGGAACATGGCGAGCTGCTTTCCTTCGACCGTGTCGACCGAGATTTCAAAAACCGTGTCTCTGCCGAACGGGAAGGTGTCGGAAGCGGTCGGCTTGCCGCCGGTGGTGACATTTCGGTCGACTCTGCCATCACAAAACTCGTAGCGAACCGTCCGATCGCCATCCTGTCGGAAAGTGATGCTTCTCGACTTTCCGTCGGCCTTTTCGAGTTTCGCGTCATGAGCCCGATGGGCGTCTTCGCGGAACGTTTCGGCCAGACGGACAAAGGCCCGCTGACGGTTGTTCTGTCTTTCGCCCTTCGCATTGACCGAAAGCAACTGGACAATCAGCCCGATGCCGACCGCCGCGACCAGCAGTCCGACAGTCATCGCGGCCAGCATTTCGATAATCGTGATGCCGCGACGGTCTTTTCTTTTTCGTATTATTTTATTCATGGTTCTGTTTTTGCGGTTGAATCTTTGCGGCCCG
>JASFHG010000233.1:0-6348 GCA_050123355.1 Planctomycetia bacterium | reverse complement strand
TGACGATCGGACGCAGCCGGCTGCTGACCTCTTGGATGTTACACGCCGCCTGATTCAACCGCTGATAAAGCTCGTCGTCGTGGACCAGTTTCCCGAGCGTACCTTGATTCTCGTTGATCGTCCTCGAAAATTTCTCGAACTGGCCGAGCACCTCGTCGAGGTTCTCGATCGCGTTGTTCATGTTCTGGACCATCCGCGGCGCGTTCTGGCCGAGCGGCTCGGTGACGTCTTTGATATTTTTCAGATTGTCGTCGACCAGCGTCATCGTCGAGTTCATCTTGTCCATCGTCGAGTTCATCTTGTCCATCGCCTCGCCCAACTTCGCGACCGCCTCGCGCGCGTTGGCAAACATGCCCGGCAGCATGCTGATCTCGCGGGCAAGATCCTCGGGAAATTTATCGTTGTTGATCTGCTGACTGTTGAGCACCTTGTCGGTCAACTGGGTCGTCTTTTCGACCGAGGTCAAAATATTACTCGTCTGAGTGATGATCTGGTCGATCTCGGATCGATTCGAGTTGAGCATCTTATCGATATGGGAAATCAACTGGTGCAATTGCTCGCTCGTTTCGGAAACCGCCATAAACGGATCGGGGGCCGTCTGACCCTGGATCTCCCCGCCCGGCTCCAACCATTTTTGCGACAGTTTTTGGCCGGCCGGTCGCGCAATCCGCAAGTTGGTATCGCCAAACAGCGAACTTTGTACCTGGCAAACCTCGTTGGCGTTGATCTTCACACCATCATCGATCTCGGCTTTTAGAACGACCCCGCCTTCCGGAAGCAACGTCACCTCGGTAACCTGACCGATCAGAACGCCGCTCTTGCGAATCGGCGTACCTTTCGCCACACTGGGTGCGTCCTCAAGATGGATTTCGACCGGCCACTTCTTTTGGAAAAACGCCGGTGTATCTCCAAGTAACAGAATCAAAATCGCGGCAATGAATCCGATCACAAAGACCGTAAAGCCGACACGAAATTTTATTCTCCAATCATCCATCGTAGGATCCTTTTTCTTGGTGCTAAACGCACCATTTATTGCCCAGGCCGGATAAATTGAGCTTGCATGTAAGCAACACAAAAACGCTTGCTTATAGTGAAACAGCCACTATTTGGAACGATTTTCACTACTATTTATACGATGCAACGCGGGCACGATTCATTTTATCTTGCCAGCACTATAAAAACCCGCTCCCGTTGGTCGCTGATATTATTTCGTAATTTCAAGGTGCGTCTGGACGCACCCTACTTTCGTTCCATTTCCATGATACGTTCGCGGGCTTCGCCACGTACGAATTGGACGACGCGGGCGTCGTCGGCCTGCTCGATCTCCTTCGGCGATCCGTCGAACAAAATCTGGGGCTCATCCGGTTCGAGCTGCGATGCCGGATAGAGCATCACGACCCGATCCGCGACCTTGCGAACCGTCCGCATGTCGTGGGTCACGATAATACTGGTCACCCGATGATGCTCTCGGGTTCGGAGCATGAGCTCGTTGACCACGTCCGACATGATCGGATCCAGGCCGGTCGTCGGCTCGTCGTAGAGCATCAGCTCCGGTTCGAGGATCAGCGCTCGGGCCATCCCCACTCGCTTTCGCATTCCGCCGGAGAGCTCGGCCGGCTTATTTCCCAAAACGTTTTCGGACAGGCCCACCTCGTGAAGCCGCTCAATGACGAGCTTCTGTATCTCCTGGAGGCTCTTTTTCGTGTGCTGCCGCAGGGGGAACGCCACGTTCTGCGCAACCGTCATGCTGTCGAACAGCGCTGCCTGCTGGAAAAGCAGCCCGTACCGCTTCCGCTGGTTCGTCAATTCCTTTTCGGTCAACCGGTTCAGGTCACGATTGTCGAAGTAGACCGCCCCTTCGGTCGGAGCGAGCAGTGCGATAAGTGTCTTCAACAGCACCGTTTTGCCACAACCACTCTCGCCGATAATCGCGAGCGTCTCACCACGCCGCACCGACAGGCTGATATCGCGCAGCACCCGATTCTTCCTGAACTGAACCCCCAACGATTCGGTCCGAATCAACGCATTATCAAATTGTGGCGGCAATGTTACCATTTTTTGTTTAGAGGACAGAGGACAGACGACAGAAGGTGCTTCCGCACCAAGGTAAAATTGTCGTCGGAGCGGCAGCTCCCTCTGTTCTCTGTCATCTATCCTCTTTTCTCTAAAATATCGAATTCGTCTCGGGCCAAATGGAATAATAGGCCGCATCGAGCACAATACCCAATAACAAATCGAGCAGCAGGATCACGATGAAGGAATACACAAACGCGCTGGTCGCGGCACGTCCGACCCCTTCGGCCCCTGCTCTACTGTTGAAACCTCGGTGGCACCCGATCAGGGCAATCGCACCACCGAAGAAAATACTCTTGAACAGTCCGACAAACATGTCGAAGTTCGAAACGAACTGTCGCGAGTTCTCCCAATAATGATAGGCGTCCACCCCGAGCAAAAACACACTATAGGCCCCTGCCCCAATGATGCCCATAAAGTCGGCCATGATCGTCAGCAGCGGGATCATCAACAAGCAGGCGAGGAAGCGAGGCACAACCAGATAGTGGATCGGGTTGGCGCCCATACTGTCCAGCGCGTCGATCTGTTCGGTGACTCGCATCGTGCCGAGCTCGGCCGCCATGGAGCTCCCTACCCGTCCGGCAAGCATCGTCGCCGCCAAGACCGGCCCCAACTCGCGGACCAGCGACATGTTGATCACCGCCCCCATCTGGGTCTCCATCCCGATCATGCGAAACTGGGCAAAACTCTGCACGGCCAGCACCATCCCGATAAAGGTTCCGGTCATCATGATAACCGGCATACTCAACACGCCAACCTGATAAAGGCTCGGCCACAAGGTTCCCTGACTCGGTTTACGAGTGAAGAGCCACCGGAACGTCCGCATGCAAAATATGGTAAAACAACCAACGGTCGTGAACCAATCGATGACGATCCCGCCAACATCCGCAACCCCATTCGCGAGCAGCTCGAGCATGCTGTTGAACCATTTCGACAGCCGCTTGAACATCCCGGGGGATTGGTTCAGGTTCATGTTTTCCCGCCAGTTGGACATTTATAATATAGCGTTCGGTTTTCAGTGTTTTAGCCGCGTGGCTTTATGCCCGCGATCGAGTAAAACAATGGGAAGTGGTCGATAGTTCGGTATAGTATTGTAAATAGTGCAACATTGAATTTTACATGGTGCCCTGAGCGCGGGCATAAAGCCACGCGGCTAACAGCGCAAAGACAGCGCACCTTATCTTTTCT
This sequence comes from Planctomycetia bacterium, assembly GCA_050123355.1. GTDB lineage: Bacteria > Planctomycetota > Planctomycetia > Pirellulales > Thermoguttaceae > JASFHG01. Next base: position 3,087 of record JASFHG010000233.1, on the reverse strand, counting down.
TTCGACGTCACCGGTTATTCAGCTTGAGACGACTTGACGGCTGAGGGAGAAGTGGATAGATAGGAAGAATAAACAGAATGGAGATAATATTTTAGGTTGAAGAGGGCTCCGATTCTTGCAATTTGGTCAGCCCGGGGTTATCTTTATACGAGTCCCACCCCAATACTCCCATCCTACCCCAAACCACCCCAAACCACCTCGAACCACCTCGAACCACGGCATAAAGACATGAAAGCCTGCTCGAACCGTATTCTTACCGCCCTTTTGCTCGCTTTCTTGTTGGGAACGGCGGTGTCGGCGATGGCCGAAAACTGGCCGACTTGGCGAGGGCCGAACTACAACGGCTCGACGTCCGAGAAAGGGCTTCCGATCGAGTGGGGAGCGGCGGACGACGAGAAAACGGTGGAGAATATTGTCTGGATGTGCGACCTGCCCGAATATGGTCGCAACACGCCGATCGTCTGGGGCGATGCAATTTTTTTGACCGCACAAAAAGAAGATCAACTGCAACTCCTCAAGATCGACAAGCGAACCGGCCGGATCGAGTGGACGCGGACCGTCGGCCACGGGCAGGCGAAGCCGTCGAAACCGGTCGGCAAAAAAGGGGATGCACGACGCCATCAGCGTTTTCACCAAGAGCATAACATGGCGAGCCCCTCGTGCGCGACGGACGGGAAGCATGTGGTGGCCCATTTCGGGAACGGTGACTTGGCCGTTTACGATTTCGCCGGAAACCGGCTTTGGAAGAAAAACCTCCAGGAAGAATACGGTCCCTTTACGGTCTGGTGGGGGCATGCGAACAGCCCGATTTTGTACGGTGACTCGGTGATCGCGACGGTTATCCAAGATTCGTGCGACGATCTGGCGGGCAAGCCGTCGGAGAGCTATATCGTCTCGTTCGATCTGGCGACCGGCCGCCAGCGTTGGCGCACGTTGCGCAAGACCGAGGCACAAAAGGAGCACGGCGACTCCTACGTCACGCCGGTCCTGCGTCGGCTGGCCGATCGGACCGAGTTGGTCATCCTCGGCGGAGAATGTATCGATGCTTACGACGCGAAAACAGGCCACCGGACCTGGTTTTATCCTAATTTCGTAGGGAACCGGAATATCAGCGGCCCAATTGTCACGGGCGATACGGTCGTCGCCACGCAGGGCATGCGCGGGTCGATGATCGCACTGAAAATTCAAGGCACCGGTCGACAATCGGAGGAACAGATTCTTTGGACCCATGAGAAAGGGACGCCCGACACACCTTGGCCGGTGGTGGTCGACGGTCTGCTCTTCTACGTCAGCGACCGCGGGATCGCCTACTGCCTCGACATGGCCAACGGCAAGGTCTTCTGGAAAAAACGTCTCCCGGGCAGTCCTTTTCGAGCCTCGGCACTGACCGATGGGAAAAACGTTTACTTCACCGGCACGAAAGGAGTGACCACCGTCGTCCGTGCCTCGAAGCAATTTAAAAAAGTGGCTGAAAATCGGCTCGATGACCGTCTGTATAGCTCGCCCGTCCCGAGCGAAGGCCGACTCCTGCTTCGTGGGGAGAAGAGACTCTACTACATTGGGAAGTAGGTTTAGTCGCTGGACATCGTCCGCTATTGAGTCTCAGATATTCAAAATTACATCGTCAAGCCGGAATTGGAACGTCAGTTCCTATTCCGGATCCGAAATAGAGCACGCTTCGCGGCTCAATTTCGGCTTGTGATAGAAAAGTTGGTAACTTTATCAACCTGAGACTCTATAAACATCTAGCCACAACATCATTATTGACCGTTGATCCAAAATATTCCCCCCCGAATTCGGGATGATTTCTTGGATTTTATTCGGGAAATCCATCTGCACAAACTACCCCTACACCTGCTATGATAAGGGTTTACCAATCCTCAGACTGAGAACCTAGATAAAACGATCTTACAATGGCACCGAAAAAAGCTCCCCGAAAAACCACCACTCGCACTCAAGCACCGGTCAAACTGACCCCTCGCGACAAACGGACGCTGACCAATCTGTCGGAGTTGGCTAGCCGGGTTGTCGTGGCTGCACAAAAACGTCGCGACCCCCACTTCGACATCCCCACCCGCTCGCTTTCGAACGTCCGATACAACAAATCGAAAAAGATCATCGAGATGGGCCGCAACACGACCCAGCGTCAGCTCTTCAATCTTTCGCAGGCAAAGAGCTTCATGCAGACGATGCTCGTCGGGTCCGGTACGAAGCAGCTCATCGAGCAGGGCAAGACCACCAGCATTCGAGGTCTCTACTACCTGTTGAAGCATACGATCGAAGGGACCAAGGAAGAAACGTTCGCCGGCCAGAACGAGTGCGACCCGGTGATCGAAGATGTCGAGGTCCTGCTGAACAGTCTCCGCGAAGAGCTGCATCTCTACGCCCAGAAACGGGGCGACATGGTCGGCGACCTCACGCTGGTCGACAGCGGTGACGAGATCGACTGCTCTCGGATGGGGTCCGGCGGCTACGGCATCCCGTCGATCGTCGAGCCGGAGGTGATCAAGTTCAAAAAGTGTAACGCCAAGTTTGTCCTCCATGTCGAAAAAGATACGGTCTGGCAACGGTTCAACGAAGACAAGTTCTGGCGCAAGCACAAGTGCATCCTCACCCACGGTGCGGGCCAGCCGCCACGCGGCGTACGACGGATGCTCTACCGGCTCAACAACGAGTTGAAGCTGCCGGTCTTCTGCCTGCTGGATAACGACCCGTGGGGGTATTACATCTATAGCGTGATCAAGCAAGGGTCGATCAACCTGGCCTACGAGTCGAAGCGGATGGCGATCCCCGGTGCCCGCTTCCTCGGCCTGCGAAGCCGCGACTTCGATCGGTGCAAGCTGTCCGACAGCGTAAAAATTTCGCTGAACGACACCGACCGAAAACGGGCGAAGCAGATCGCCAACTATCCGTGGTTCGAGAAAAAGAAGGCATGGCAAAAAGAGATCAAGATGATGCTCGACAACGGATTCAAGCTCGAAGTAGAAGCACTCATATCGAAAGACATCAGCTACGTCACCGAAGAATACACCCCCATGATGCTCAAAAACAAAGACTGGCTGGATTAGGGACTTTGTTGTAAAAGAT